>JBJOQA010000088.1:0-3157 GCA_046050225.1 Bacteroidota bacterium
CGGCAAATGGCTTTGTAAATCTTAACGATGATGCAAATTATGCAAACACACATTCGCTTAACCTTACCATCTTAAATGCATCCTCTAATTTTTACGGCAATCAATATCGTTGTGTTACCGAGGATTTAACCGGCATTACACAAACCATCACTTTTGAAAACAATTGGACGGGCGCAGTTAATAATTCTTGGAGCAATCCGGCAAATTGGAGTTGCGGCGTGGTGCCGGATGGCGGTACCGATGTTATTATTGCAAGCGGAACAGTGATTTTAGATACCAACGGTATATGTAGAACATTGCAATTGCAAAATGGGGTAAACTTTACCATACAATCCGGTTATTCGCTTACCATAACGCATTAACCCACTATTATTTGATTAAGATGGTGCTTGCAAACGCCAAAAATGGTTGCAAGCACCATTTTTAGTTTAAACTACTACCATTCATCCTGATTTTTTACCAAAAGCAGGCCATTTTCGTCTTAACCAGATTCCGTTCATCCCGAATTCAATTGCGCAACATGTGCGCTTATATGATCTTTACGTCTTCAAATCAATGGCAACATGATACGCCGCACAAAAAAAGTTATTTTCTTCTTAGGTGATTTTATTCTCACCAACTTCAACACATCTCCGCCAGTAATGGCCTGATTTACTTTTTGAATTTCTCGAAGTTTTTTTTAGTTACCTCAACTTTTCAACAGTGGTATACCTAAGCGTATATCGTACAGTTGGGTTGATCAATAATTTGTAACTTTCATTTATATATAAAACAACAAACATGAGCACACCTGAACTGATCAAGTGGGGATTGATCCTTGGTATCCCTTTATTTGTATTATTATTTTACAAATTTATCCTACGTGTATTTTTTGGCGTAGTGATTGTACCCGAAGACCGTATTGGTTTGGTTACCAAAAAATTTGTATTGGTAGGTAAACAACAATTGCCGGAAGGCCGCATTATTGCAGTTGAAGGGGAAGCGGGTTTTCAAGCGCAAACCTTACCGCCGGGCTTATATTTTTGGAAATGGATTTGGCAGTACGACATTAAATTTGAACCCTTTACGATTATCCCAACGGGACAATTAGGATTGGTTTTAGCTAAAGATGGTTCTGAATTGGAAACCGGAAGCATTTTGGGTAAAAAAGTAGAATGCGACAGCTTTCAAGATGCCGTTGCTTTTTTGAAAAATGGCGGTAGAAAAGGTCGACAAACCGCTATTATCACGCCTGGCTCCTATCGTATCAACACTTATTTATTTACGGTTGAAGTAACAGAAACCACACGTATTCCTGAAAATGCGGTGGGTGTTGTAACCACGCAAGAAGGTAAACCTTTGGAGGAAGGGCAAATTGCCGGTAGAATCATGGAAGGACATAACAAGTTCCAAGATGCCGATGAATTTTTAGCCAAAGGCGGATTTAAAGGATTGCAAGAACAAGTGATGTTGGCCGGTTCTTATTTCTTAAATCCATGGTTTGCGAATGTTGAAATGGTACCTATGACACAGATCCCGATTGGCCATGTAGGCGTGGTTATTAGTTATGTAGGTGACGAAGGCGTTGACTTAAGCGGTGTAGAATTTAAACATGGTAATATTGTTTCAAAAGGACAAAAAGGCGTGTGGGCAGAACCGTTAGGTCCGGGTAAATACCCCATCAATACTTTTATCATGAAAGTAGAATTAGTTCCAACCACTAACCTGGTATTAAACTGGGCCAATGCACGGAGCGAAAGTCATCAATTAGATAAAAACCTTAGCACGATTACGGTACGTAGTAAAGACGGTTTCCCGTTCAACTTAGATGTGAGTCAAATTATTCATATACCTACTACTGAAGCGCCTAAAGTAATTGCACGATTTGGTAACATGAACAACTTAGTAAGCCAAGTGTTGGAACCAACTATTGGTAACTATTTTAGAAACAGTGCGCAAGACAGTGATGTAATTGCCTTTTTAGGAACACGTAAAGAGCGACAAGAATCGGCTAAAATGCATATCGGTCGTGTATTAGACGAATATAACGTACATGGTGTAGATACCTTAATTGGTGATATTACCCCACCGGAAAGTTTGATGAAAACCCTTACCGATCGTAAGATTGCAGAGGAACAAAAAATAACCTACGAAACCGAAATGCGTGCGCAAGAAACGCGTCAAACTTTGGAGAAAGAAACGGCGATTGCCGATATCCAAAAAGAAATCGTAAAAGCCGATCAAGGTGTAATTATTGCTGAACGCATTGCAGATGCTTCGGTTAAAAAAGCTACGGGTGAAGCAAACAGTGTTCGTTTACAATCAACTGCTGAAGCTGACCGTTTGAAATTATTGGCGAATGGTGATGCAGAAAAAATTAGGGTATTGGCAAAAGCAAATGCTGAACAAATTGAATTATTAGCCAAAGCAAATGCCGAACAAATTGCCCTTACGGGCGATGCGGAAGCGCAAAAAATTCTGGCCATCGGTAAGTCAAATGCCGAATCGTATAAACTTTCGGTTGAAGCGATGGGCGGCAATAACTTTACCCAATTAAAAGTGATGGAAGCTATCGGTAATCAGCAAATTAAAATCATGCCCGACATCTTAATTGGTGGCGGCGGAGATGGCGCCAATGGCCCAATCAGCGGTTTACTCGGTTTAAAATTACTGGAGGAAATTGCTAAGAAAAAAGAAATGGAAATCAAACCTGATCAAGCTTAATATTAAAACTCCCGGTTGTAAAAAATCGGGAGTTTTTCTTTTGGGGTTGGAGGGGTTTGAGAGGTTTGAGGGGTTTGAAAGGTTTAAAGGGTTTGAGTCGTTTGAAGGTTTGAGTCGTTTGAAGGTTTAAGTCGTTCACCGCCTTGGTTCGTGTCCCCACCAACCACCCCACAAACATGATCTATCGTAGCGGCGAACAAACAACGATTGAAACGATTTAAACCCTCAAACGTTGAAACGTTCCCTTCTTTTTTCTTGATAAAAAAGAAGCAAAAAATCAAGGCTGCAGAAAAATTGGCTAAAATGTCGGCCATTGCGCTACAGCGAAAAAGCTAAACCTCAACATTAGATTTCTTATATACGATTACCCATCTTTGCTTTTGTACAAAGCCAAACATTTTCGCTGCTTAACGCTGCATGACCGCCATTTCTTCACGCCATTTTTCTGAGGCCG
>JBJOQA010000089.1:0-2844 GCA_046050225.1 Bacteroidota bacterium
AGTTTATAATCGCGAATGGTTGGTGAGTTCAAATAGCACACAAGCAACGCTGGAATTATATCCTGATCCGGTTGCGGCAACTGCGCCAATTGGAACAGGAACGGATGTAGTAGGGCATTATACCGGAGGAGCATGGACAGAAACCACCAGCATTGGCGCAGGTGATAATTTACTAGCCGGCTATACAGCAAATTTTAATAGTTTTTCACCCTTTGCAGTTGGGTTTGCCGGCGGTTTTGTTTCTTCTACTACGGTTACTTATACTTTTAACGGAAATGGTAATTGGTCTGATCCAACAAATTGGCTTAACAATCTGGTGCCACCGGCTTCACTTAATTTGGGAAGTGCAATTATAATTGACCCTGTTGTTGGCGGTAAATGTTTCTTAGATATTAGTTATACTGTTTCACCGGGCGCTTCACTTACGGTTGCTGCGGGTAAAGTAATGGAGATGAACGGACAACTTACAATACAGTAAAAATGTTTTCGGCAGGGCGTTGTTGTAAAATATTACACATGTTTTCGTACAATTTTGGATGGATGGATTTTAACTGATGGGGTTTTTCAAAAAATATCTCTACACTTTCTGCCCAAAACTCTTGCCAATGCGAGAGTCCGTAATCGGTGTATAATTCATTTCCCGGTTTTTTCTCAAATTCCATGGCATAAACAGTGAAGTTGTTGAATGCCGGGAAGTGCTTATCAAATGCATCTTCTACTTCATGTTCAGTTTCAAAATGTTGGTAGTAATAAGCATGTGCAAATTCATGCAGGCCTACATTTTGCCCATCCTCCGGGTACTGAAAACCATGTAAAAAATGTTTCCAGGATAGGTTAACACGATTGCCCGAAACATTGCCTTCTAACAATCGAATATGCGGATGTAAATGAATGAATGCTTCAGGGTAAATATGTAGGTGCGGATAATGCGTAAGTTCAAAGTTTTCCAATCCAAAACTAAGTTGAATGGCCGATGCGGAAATTAAAACAGGCATTTCTTTAAATCCACTTTCGTCGTGAATATAAAAGGTTTTTTCTGCTAAAAATATTTGAAGTCGTTTGATGAATCGTTCCTGTAGTTTCGGATTTAATTTGTTGTAATAGGGTTGTCTTTTTTCAAGTATATCGATTAAATCGTTGGTGGATATTTCTAGGTCGATTCCCCGATAGACTAATGGTAAATGGGGGATGGTTGTTTGTGTTTCATGTTGTTGCCATAATGCTTGCTCGGTTTCATCTTCCTCCTCAAATACATTTTCCTGATGAGGTTTGTAGTTGATTACTCTAAATAAAACACCCGCCACCAACATCACCATCATCACGGCAAAACCCTCCGAAGCATGCATGTTGAAAGTATAGATGGCCAATAGGCCAATAACGATAAAGTAAAGTTTCCAACGATGTTTATCCATGATGAAGAAATGCAATATACATGAAGCGCAAGATATATTTAAATTATTTACAGCTTGAATTAAACAGCAACCTTAGTGCATTGGTGGGTATATTATTTTTTATTTTTGAACAGCCGTTTCTTTACTAATTTGTGCTTTCAATTCAATGTTATGTTTAGTTGGTTTAGAAAAAATAAAGAGGTAAATGCCGAAAAAATTTGGATAGATCGTGTTTATGTAAATGCGGCAGCTAAAGAAAATGCCTTAATTGAACTGGCAAAGACTGAATCGGATATAATTTTTGTGGCTTGGTTTGCCGATACCTTACAGCATTTAAAATTGCTGTTTGCTGCTCAAAATATAACGGAAGAACGTATCCTACTCGCCGGCAGAATTGACGCGCGGGTAAAGCCCTCGTCTATTGTTTTTGTTGAACATTATCCCTTGCATGCACAAGAAAAAGCATTTTTAGAAAAATGTAGCCAAAACTCGATTATTGTTTTTAGTGCGATGGATGAACCATTATTCAAATATTTTGGCAGTGATAATATGTTGCCGTTGGTGAAATTATTGGGGATGAAAGAAACAGAAGCGATTGAACATAGTTATGTAACGCAAGCAATTACACGCGGACAAGAAAAAATTGCCGCACAAGTAATGGTAGATTTGTCGGCCACATCTCAAGCAGAATGGATGTCGAAACATTTGCCTCCCCGAAAAGCTTAACTTCGTTTTTAATTAATGGTAGGTAAATTAACCGTATTCAAACATTTATGTCAAACGATCCTTTACACGGCAAAACGCTCGAATTTATTGTAACTGCTTTGGTGCAGCATTTTGGCTGGGAGCAACTTGCCGATCAAATTCGGATTAATTGCTTTATCAGTAATCCCAGCATAAAATCGAGTTTAACTTTTTTGCGTAAAACGCCTTGGGCAAGAAAAAAGGTAGAAGATTTATATATTCGAACATTGGCTGAATAGATTAATTGCAAGCATGATTAAAACTTTATGAATGAGAAAAATATTTTTACTATTGCTGATTTTCATTTCCTACGAGGGATTTGCGCAAACAGCAGAAAAAACTACCGATTTGTTTACCATTACGGGGAAAGTTAAAAGTGAAAGGACTATTACGGTAGCAGATCTTAGAACGTATCCTTCTATTGAATTACATAATATTAATACCAGTTGCTCACCTAAGCGGGAAGAAAAAACAAAGTCGGTAAAAGTGGTATTATTCAAGAATCTACTCGATAGTGTAAAATTTGAATATGATAATACACACAAACTTGGGCATTTTTACTTCGTTTTTGTGGCTGCTGATGGCTACAAAATTGTTTTTTCTTACAATGAAATTTTCAACACGGAAGTTGGAAACAATTTATATTTAGTAACAGAAATGGATGGCGTAAAAATTGAAGCAATGGACAGTCGCATCTTGTTACTTTCTA
>JBJOQA010000090.1:0-5802 GCA_046050225.1 Bacteroidota bacterium
TGTCCGGTAAAGTAACTGATAAAGACGGTGCTGCTGTAGCATTCGCTTCTATCAAGATCAAGGGCTCCAAAACCGGTGCACAAGCCGATGGCCTTGGTGCGTATACGATACGTGCAAAAGAAGGCGATGTACTCGAAATCTCTTCAGCTAACTTTAAAGGAGTTGAGGTTGTTGTAGGTTCACAGCAGTTTATCACTACCCAATTAGAAAAAACCGGAACCTTAACGGAAGTTGTGGTTACCAGTGCTTTCGGTATTAAAAGAACCGCACGTTCGGTATCGGCTAATGCGCAGGTTGTAACTTCAGAACAGTTGAATACGGTTCGTCAAACGAACATCAACAATGCCTTAGCGGGTAAAGTTTCCGGTATTCAGGTTCGTAGTCAATCTTCAGCTGCTTTAGGTCGTGAAACGAATATTCGTGTTCGTGGTGAATCGAATGCGGGCGGTGCATCTTCTGGTCCATTGTATGTTATCGATGGTACCATCATGCCAAGCAATAGTGATATCAATGTGGATGATTTGGAAGATATTACTTTCTTGCAAGGTCCTCAAGCTGCAGCACAATTTGGTCCTGATGGTGCAAATGGTGCAATTGTAGCGAGCTATAAAAAAGGTAAAAAAGGCGCAAAAGGAATTGGTATCGATATCAATACCGGCGTTCAATTTGATAAAATTTACATCTTGCCTAACTACCAAAACTCTTATGCTGGTGGTGGTAATTACGATATGAATCGTTTTACTTGGCAAGCCGGTATGCCTGAATATTGGAAACAATTAGATGGCAAATACTACCCTGATTACACAGATGATGCGAGTTGGGGTCCACGTATGAACGGACAAGAATACATTCCTTGGTATGCTTGGTATCCAGGTACAGAATATACCGGTAAAACGGCTTCTTTAACGCCTCAACCAAATAACTCAAGAGAGTTCTTCAATACAGGTGTTACTTTATTAAATAACGTAAGCTTTAGTAAAGTTACAGACGGTTCTAACATTCGTGTTTCTTATACCAACCAGGATATGAAAGGGTTAATTCCTACTTCATTCTTAAGAAAACACAACTTTAATGTTAACGCTTCTTATGATCTAAGTTCACATTGGTTATTTAGTACCACTGTTACTTATTTGTCTCAGCGCTCTAATGCTGAAAATGATGACGGATACTCTAATAACTCTACCGGTAACTTCAATAGCTGGTTCCACCGCGATTTGGATATGGGTATTATGCGTGAATTGGCAGGTTTGCAAACACCTGAAGGAGTATTAGCAAGTTGGAATCATGCGAATCCATCTTCTTACAATCCGGCTAACCCGAATACTTTCTTCCGTGGAAATTTCTGGTATAATCCATATGCGTATTATAACAATATTTCTTTCAATAATCAGCGTGATCGTTTGTTTGGTGATGTTTCTTTAACTTATAAATTCAATAATGATTTTTCTGTTAGAGGTACTTATCGTAAACAACAATTAACTAGTACAGATGAGCGTACAGTAAATAGCATTTTGCAGGTAAGTGCGGGACAAGCTTCTATTAACAATTCTTACGTTGATGGAACAAACGCAAACAGCGGTAAAGCAATGTTTGGTACTGGTCAATCTTACTCAAATCGTAATGTTTATGAAGGTGTAGCCACTTATCGTAAAAAAATCAAAGAATTCCAAATTAATACCAACGCAGGTATTGAAATTGTAAAGATTAGCGGTAAATCTGTTTTTGCTAATACTTTAGGAGGTTTCTCTGTACCTAATTTCTATGCTTTAAGTAACTCTGTTAACCCAATTGGTTATACAGCTTCAAGAAGTGAAGAAAGAAGACGTGCAGTTTTTGCTCGTGGTGATTTCGGATACAAAAATATGTTGTTCTTAGAGTTTGTTGCTCGTAACGACTGGGCTTCAACACTTCCAAAAGGAAAATCTTTGTTCAGTAAAGCATTAGGTACAAGTTTTGTATTCAGTGATTTAACTAAAGAAAAATTACCTTGGTTAAGCTATGGTAAGATCCGTGCTTCTTACGGTCAAGTAACACGTTTCTTGTCTCCATATTCTTTATCAGTTAACTATGCCTTGAATACCCAAACTTGGAACGGTAATGGTTTAATGGGTACACCTAATACCTTACCTGCAACCGGATTAACCGGAGCCTTGGCATCTACAACTGAATTTGGTTTTGACTTACGTTTCTTGAAAAACAGATTGGGACTTACTGTTACTTATTATATAGGTAAAGACGAAAAAGCGCCAATCAGTGGACAGGTGAGTGGTACTTCTGGTGTAACTGTTATCTTGGGTAACTTCGGTAACACACAACGTAAAGGTATCGACGTACAATTCAATGCAAAACCAATTGTAAACAAAAATTTCAATTGGGATTTGAACGCTACATTTAGCAAGCAATTAGAGAACAAAGTTACTGCTATCGCTCCGGGCGTTGATCAGTTAGCTTTCTCTGGTGGTGCATCATTCAATGGTATTACTCCTCCAATTACAGTTAATGCCGTAGGGCAACAATGGGGTATGATGTACGGTGGTGGCGTTAAACGCATCAACGGACAACCAGTTTTGGATGCAGAAGGTTTACCAGTTAAAAATGATGACTTAGTTTACTTTGGATCAGTTTTACCTAACTATACCGGTGGTGTTCAAAATACTTTTACCATTTTCAAAAACTTTATGGTTAATATCAATATTGACTATCAAGTGGGTGGTAAATTCTTCTCCCTTTCTGATATGTGGGGATCTTATTCAGGTTTGTTAGCCCGTACCGCTACCTTGAACGACAAGGGTAATTCAATTCGTGATGCAGTTGCAGATGGTGGCGGTATCAAAGTTACCGGTGTGGATGAAACAGGTAAACCTGTAACACATTATGTAGAAGCACAAAACTATTTCCACAGTCTTGTTGAAAGAAATATTTTTGATGATTATATCTATGATTTGACTTTTGTAAAATTGAGAGAATTAAGTTTCGGATACCGTATTCCGGTAAACAAATTGAAAGTTGGTAAGCATATCCAAAGTGCCACTTTCTCTATCGTTTCTCGCAACCCATGGTTGATTTATGCCAAAACAAAAGACTTCGATCCATCTGAAATCAATAGTGTTTATGGTGAAGATGGTCAGTTGCCAGGCACAAGATCCATTGGTGTGAACTTGAAAATCGGATTCTAATTTTCTGAAAACAAACTAAACAATTAAGAAAAATGAAATCATTAAAAAATATTAGCCTATCAGCCTTGCTCGGTTTGACTTTGCTGAGCAGCTGCGAGAAATTAAAAGATTTTGGGGATACCAATGTGAATCCCAATGCAACTACAAAGCCAAACACTGCCGCATTATTAACCAACGTGTTGGCCGGTGTTGCAGGTAGAGCAAATTCAGCGAATCCTGGCTACTACTGTCAGTATTTTGCCGAAACGCAATACCCAACTGTATCTTTGTATAGTTTACCTCAATTTGATTTTGATGGTATCTATGCAGGAGCCATGTATGATTGTCAAAATATTATTAAAACTGCAACAGAAGATCCAGCAGCAGCTTCAGTAAATGGCTCTGTAAAAAATCAAATTGCAATTGCAACTATTTTAAAAGCATATTACTATTGGACTGTAACCGATGCTTGGGGTGATATCCCATATTCAGAGGCTTTAACTATCAGTAATATTTTCCCTAAATATGACTCTCAAGAGGCTGTTTATAAAGGGTTATTAAGCGAGTTAACTGCAATTGTTGATCAATTTGAAACTAGCGGTGCAACTGTAAAAGGCGATATTGCTTATGCTGGCGATGTTACAAAATGGAGAAAATTAGCTAACTCTTTGCGCGTGTTAATGGCTGGCCGTTTGAATAAAAAATATCCAAACGCCGGTGATTATGCAGCCGTTCAGTTGAATGCAGCATTAGCACACAGTGCAGGAGTAATAGAAAGTAATGCTGATAATTTTAAAATCACTTATCCAGGTGGTAACTTTATGCATCCTTGGTACGCTGCCTACAATGGTAGAGATGATCAAGGTGAAAGCTTATTCTTTGTTCAATTGTTAACTAGTTTGGGTGATCGTCGTCAAACAGATCGCATCTTCGGTAGCAGCGATAATGGTGTTCCTTATGGCCGCGATCGCGCCACATTCATGAATAACTGGTTTGCATCTAATTCAACTACTTATTCTAAAGTTTTAGGAGACAATTTCCGTCAAGCAAATAGTACATCTTACATTGTACATGCTGCATCTGTTTGGTTAGCGCGTGCTGAAGCACGTGAAAGAGGTTGGACATCTGAATCAACTGCAGAAGCTTTATATACCAATGGTATTACCGCTTCTTATACACAATGGGGAATTCCTGCAAGTGCAGTGGCAACCTATATGGCCAATCCTCTCGTTGCTTATGGTGGTGAGAATTTAACAAAAATTGCAACACAACGTTATATTGCATCTTACCCGGATGGTTTGCAAGGATGGGCTGAATGGAGAAGAACCGGTGTGCCAACCTTAACTCCGGCATTAGATGCTGGTAATGTTACTAAAGCAATCCCAAGAAGATATGTATATGGCGTTAATGACTATAGCACCAACCGTACCAACGTATTGGCTGCTGCTGGTCTTATTCCGGTTCCGGTGCCAACACCTGCAGGTGCAGTAGCCGGTGATACACAAGACGGTCGCGTTTGGTGGGATCGTTAATCAACTTGAAACCAACTCAAAAACTTAAAAATCATAACAACAATGAATAAAAGAATTTTAAGCGCCGCCTTTATGGTTCTGGTTGGAATGCTAGCCCTAACCAGCTGTAAAAAGGTAAAAACTCCCGAACCAATGGGAGATGCCGGTCAAACCATCGTAAAATTTTTAAATGGATTGGCTGATACCGCAAGCGGCTATAATTCCGGTTATAAGGTAATCAATATCGACCTTGTCAGCACTTCACAAACATTAGCAATGGTTGATGTTCGTCGTGATTGCGCAAATAGTGCCGATTTAAATAAACAAATGATCGTTACAATCAAAAATGATCCGGGTGCTGCAACTGCCTATAACTCTGCTTTTCAACCGCTACCTGCAGGTTCTTACACTGTAGATGCTTCAGCAACCGTTGTAGGTAATGATTATCAAATTGTTTTAGAGCCCGGCCAAATTGGTAAGGTTTTAAAAATTAATTTGTTAAACGCTTTGGCATTAGACTTGAATAGCCGTTATGCCCTAGGTTTTACCATCACTACAGCGGACGCGAATGGTAAATTAGCTGCTCTAGAAAGTTCTATGGTAGTTGAATTGGGTGTTAAAAACCGTTGGGATGGTGTTTATAAAGTTTCCGGTAACTTCTTCCACCCAACCAATGCAGCTTTAGTAGGTCCTTTTGGAACTGCTTCTTCAGGTGGCGATTTAGAGTGTGATTTGATTACTACCGGATCTAACTCTTTAAAAAGAGATTACGGTTCTCCGGTTGGTGAAAGTATAATAGTTTATAATTCATCTTCTGCTGGGTTTACTTATTTTACCGGTGTGAAAATGCGTTTTGCAGTAAATGCAACAACCAACCAAGTTACGGTAACCCCTGCTGATGCAACTTTTATCAGCCCAGATCCAGCTCCATATAACTGTACTTATAATCCCGCTACCAAAACTTTCAACTTGAATTATGGTTGGACTTCTACAGGTGGTCAACGTGTTATCACAGAAGTATTACAATATTTGCGTCCACGCTAATATTCTTTAGAATTTATACAAAGAGCCCTGAATTTTCAGGGCTCTTTTATTTGGTATTGCTTGCATTTACGTACTTTTAGTACTTCAATCAT
>JBJOQA010000091.1:0-22250 GCA_046050225.1 Bacteroidota bacterium
GCAATTACAGGAAATCAAGTAATTGTTAAAACCTTACCTGAAGGCACCTCATTCATTACTTTAGACGATAAAGAGCGGAAACTCAAGGCGGGCGATTTAATGATTTGTAATGCCAATGATCCAATGTGTATGGCCGGCGTTTACGGTGGTGCGCATAGCGGCGTTACGGCAAAAACAACCGACATCTTTTTAGAAAGTGCTTGGTTTCATCCAATTACTATTCGTAAAACCTCCATGGGGCACGGATTAAGAACCGATGCGGCTACCCGCTTTGAAAAAGGCGTAGATATCAGTAATGTTGTGGAAGTATTGAAGCGTGCGGCTTTACTTATTCGCGAAGTGGCGGGGGGTGAAATTGTTTCTGATATTGTTGATGTATACCCGCAACCGCGTCAAAAAACAGAAGTGGCCATTAAGTATCATTATCTGAAAAAATTAAGCGGTAAAAATTATCACAGCGATGCTATTAAAAATATCTTAACTGCATTGGGCTTTGAAGTGTTAAAGGAAGGCATTGATGATATTCGATTGGCGGTTCCTTTCAGTAAACCTGATATTAGCCTACCTGCGGATATTGTAGAAGAAATCATGCGTATAGACGGGTTGGATAATGTGGAGATTCCGGCTTTTATTACCATTGCACCTTCTGTTGAGCAACAATATCAGCCGGCGCAGTATCGCGAAAAAATCACCGGTTATTTAACCGGCTTAGGTTGTAATGAAATTTTTACCAATAGTATAACTAACGGTGCCTATTATTCGCAGGAAGAATTATCCCGCACCGTAAAAATGATCAATAGTTTAAGTGCAGAGTTGAATGTGATGCGATTGTCGATGGTTGAAACCGGACTGGAAAGTGTTGCATACAATCTTAATCGGAGAAATAATGATTTACAATTTTTTGAGTTTGGCAAAACTTATGAAACTACCGGGGAAGCAAAATATGCAGAATGGCAACATTTAGCTTTATTCTTCACCGGAAATAAACGTTCGGGAGGATGGCAACAGAAGGCTGAAAAAGTGGATTATTATTATGCACGTTCAGTTGCTGAACGTGTGATACAATTGGCCGGTATTTCGCAAATTCAAATTCAAGTTGAAGCTGCAGCCGGTTTTGAATATGCTTGCCAAATTTTTACAGGTAAAGAAAAATTGGCCACGGTTGGATTAATCAATAAAACCCGTTTGCAAGTTTTTGACATTAAACAGCCGGTTTATTTCGTAGATATTTATTGGGATGCTTTGATGTTGGCTGCAACCAAGAAGCGATTAGAGTATAAAGAGATTCCAAAGTTCCCGGCAGTGCAACGCGATTTGGCTATTGTGGTGGATCGCGCTTTAGGATTCGAAAAAATTGAGCAGGCTACGCAGGAAGCGCATGTAAAAAAACTAACAAGTTTGCATTTATTCGACATCTTTGAAAGTGAAAAATTGGGAGCCGGTAAAAAATCGATGGCTTTAAATTTTACATTCTTAGATGAAGAAAAGACTTTAACAGATAAGGAGATTGATGCAATGATGAACAAGTTAATTCAATCCTATGAGAAAAATCTGCAGGCAGAAATAAGAAAATAATTAGCAATTAAATAGCGATACGTGATTATATGTCGAAATTGGAAGCGCAAATAAAGTCAATTCAGCAAAAGCAACTTCACTTGGTGAAGCGGTATCAAAGCTTGCAACGCGATAATGAAAAATTGCTGCAAGAAAATGCCGCATTGCAGGAATTGCAAAATAAGCAAGCCGAAGAATTGCAACAATTGCGCTTGCAGGTTAATGTGCTGAAGTCGGCAACGGGCAGTATGGATGAACAAGAAAAGAAAGCATTCGAAAAGCAAATTGCACAATACATTCGCGAAATTGATAAATGTATTCACCTGTTAAGTTAATGATATGATGGAAGATTTAATGCCGGTAAATATTGTTATTGGAGATCGTACTTATCGGATTAAAATTAAACCCGAAGATGAAAGCGTGATTCGAAAAACGCTGAAAACGATTAATGATAAAATTGTAGAATTCAGAACGCAATTTGCCGGAAAAGATATGCAGGATTACGTGGCTATGGTAATGATTTGGTACGCAACCCAGGCCGCATCTCAAAACTCATTGGTAGCCGATCAAGAACTTTTGTTGGCATTAACCAAAATGGAGGAGCAACTGGATAAAGCGCTATAAGAGTTATGCATGCGTAATTACAACGCATTTTATTAGATTTGCAAACAAAAAAAATCGATTATATGTCTGAAGAAGTTGGTCTGATTCATTCAGAAACAGAAAATTCAATGAAGAAGGCAATAAGCCATCTTGAGTCGGAATTAGGTAAAATTAGAGCCGGAAGAGCTAATCCAAGTATGTTGGACGGTATTGTTGCTGAGTATTATGGTTCGCCTACGCCGATTGCGCAAATTGCCAATATAACCACCTTGGATGCTAGAACCATTTCGGTTCAACCTTGGGAGCGTAACATGTTGGCGCCAATTGAAAGAGCGATTATGGCTGCAAATATTGGCATCAATCCGCAAAATGACGGTGTGATGATTCGTTTGTTTTTACCGCCATTAACAGAAGAGCGTCGAAAAGAATTAGTGAAAAGATGTTATGCAGAAGGTGAGGTAGGAAAAGTATCGGTGCGCAGTATTCGTAGAGATGCGATTGAGCATATTAAAAAACTGCAAAAAGATGGTTTAAGTGAAGATGCTGCAAAAGATGCAGAAGCAGGTATTCAAGATTTAACCAATAAATTTATTTCATTGGTTGAAAAGCATTTGGAAGCAAAAGAAAAAGAAATCATGGTGGTTTAATGCCTCTTGCTTAAGCCAATTATTTTTCTCCTATTATATTGAGGTTGAGCAAGGGACAAGGAATGTTGCCCGTGCTCAACCTTTTTTAACGCCTAATTCTTTTTTATTATGCCGGTGGATTTAATTGAAAAAACCTTGTTAACCATCACAACTCCGTTATATGCGGTTGTAATTGGGCTGGAGATGTTCGTTAGCCATTTGCAGTTAAAAAAATACTATTCATTGAAGGAAACAATGATGAATGTGTATTTGTCGGTATTAAATGCGAGCATTGACCTAGCATTTCGATCAATATATTTGTTTTTTATACTGCAGTTTTGCTATGAACATGCTTTCGTTCAAATGTCTACAAACACTTGGTGGTATTGGTTGCTTTTATTTTTGGGAGAAGATTTAATGTTTTATTTCGAGCATCGGGTAGATCATTATTGCAGATTGTTTTGGGCGGTTCATGTTACCCATCACTCCTCTGAAGAATATAATTTAACTACCGGGTTTCGTTCCTCTGTGTTTCAACCACTCTATCGTTTCGTATACTTTATTCCGTTAGCTGTTTTAGGATTTCGACCGGTTGACATTGTATTTATGTTTTCGCTAACGCAGATTTACGGCATTTTGGTGCATACGCAGATGATTAAAAAGATGCCGGCTTGGTTCGAATTATTTTTTGTAAGTCCGGCTCATCATCGCGTACATCATGCAAGCAATATTGTATACTTGGATAAGAATATGGGAATGTGTCTTATTATTTGGGATAAGCTGTTTGGTACTTTTCAAGAAGAATTAGAAAATGAGCCGGTTCGGTATGGCTTGGTGAAACCTTTGGATACGCCCCATCATCCCATAAAAGTTGTAACACACGAATGGTCGTCATTATTCAACGATTTAAGGAAGACAACTACCTTCACCAATAAGTTGAAATATATTTTGATGCCGCCGGGATGGAGTCACGACGGTAGTACAAAAACGGCCAAAGCACTACGAGAAGAATTGAAAAGTTAGTTGAGTTTGTTTTATAAAAAAAGCGACAGTATTTTGGGTACTGTCGCTTTTTTTATTTTTCATTATTTTTTAATTCGTTGCATTACTTACGTTTACATTTCCCCAACCAAAGCTACTGTTACGAGTGGGGTAGTTGGCGCTGTTTTGAATGAGCTTATCTAAAACTTGCGTACGCGTAAAGGTTGGAAATTTACTCCAAACCAAAGCAGCCATACCTGCCATACTTGCTGTTGCAACTGAGGAGCCGCCAACGGTAGAAGGGGCATTTCCGCTCATCGCTAAAGTAATTGGATGTCTTTCGTTGCTTGCTTTTTCCATTACCACAGTAAAGTCTGTTTCAGAACCTTTGTGACAATCAGTACAATTAGTGGTAAAACTATTATCGCGAACTCCCGTCACCGCATTTACTTGACTGAGGTATCCGGGGAAAATAACGCCAAACCAACCCGCGGTCCAGCCAAAGGAGGTTCCTGCGGCGCAAAACATGAGTTTTCCTTTCCCGCTCGCGTAGTTAATGGCATCTGTTATTTGAGAGCTACTGGTGATTTTGCCCATGCTCATGCTGATGATTTTAACATCGGCTCTATTGGCTGCATTGGTATAAGCATCGGCAACGCCTTTAACTTCTCTGCTCGCATCGAGATATACATCTTCTGCAGCCCTGCAGGTAACTAAATTACAATTATAAGCTACCCCACAAGCGGCGCCATCTGTTCCGCGAGGAGCGGCGCAGGCTCCTGCCATGCTAGTTCCATGTCCACAACCATCATCTGCGGTTTCAACAGGCCCGGTAGGAATGCCGAGAAATGTAGACCTCGGAAGTGTTACAATGCGTTCAATGGTGCGACCGGAAGAATTTCCTTGATTAAATGCGGAACCTAAATTTTCTTGATCAAATTCACAGCCACTGTCTATAATAAATACTTTGATGCCCGATCCGGTGGTCTTGGTCCAAGCAGATGGAATACCATGATATACATAGTTCCAAGATTGTTTGCTGTTGGGGCTGATAGTTGTGTAATCAACACCTGCCACTAGGCCTGCTTCGGCCACATTGCTTCCGCAACCACTGCTGCTGGCGATGCCTTGAATACCGGATTGTTGGGTGGGTTCGTATCCCATTGGTTCGGCATAGCGAACAAGGTTACTGGCACGAAGGGCTTTTACCGTTGCTAAATTTTCAACACGAACGTCTATTACCGGTAAAACGTTTTCCGACCAAATTTCCAAATTGGTTAAGTCGAGATTGGCTCTGGATGCAGATTCATGTTGAAGTATAAGGGTTAATACTTGCAAGCGGGCTTCTTTCCAACGTTGTTGTTGAAAGTCGATTGTGGCAATACGCTGATCAATGTTGGATTCGCCGGTAGGCTGATATCCAACTGACAAAATATTGTCGCTTTGTTGTAAGGCACTCCATATCATTTCATCGGATGCTTCGCTCCAATTAAAAAATCGTTGGGTGCTTAATTTGTCCTTAATAAATTGGTCAATAGTGGCTCGCTCCATCGCCTTAGGATTGGTAGCTCCATTTTCAACAGGCGTTTTTTTACAGGCATTGAGCAATAAGATGCAGGCTACAACTGCGAGTGTAGTGATTTTTTTCATTATGGCGTTTGTTTTTATGAATATCGCAAAGGAAGATACAAAAACCAATTAGGAAATGGGAAAATCAGGGAAATTTTCTGTTATTTTCAACTGCCCGTCGGTGGATTCAAACAAAAAGCAGGTGGTTCCATTTGTAACTGTTATAAATTTACTTTGAAGTTTTCCTTGGTAGCGAAGCGCTTGTTGAAGCACGG
Organism: Bacteroidota bacterium; assembly: GCA_046050225.1. Lineage (GTDB taxonomy): Bacteria > Bacteroidota > Bacteroidia > Chitinophagales > Chitinophagaceae > Ferruginibacter. The sequence continues at coordinate 5,609 of JBJOQA010000091.1, forward strand.
CTTCCGTGATAGGTACATTCATTTCTTTACATTCAACAAGCATCCAAGGAATGCCATTTCGATTGTATACAACAATGTCAAAGCGTTGTAAAAGCTCGCCCACAGGTACCTGTTTTTCAATCGCGATAAGTGTGGCCGGGTATTTTTTTACTTGCACTAAAAATTGTAAAAAATTCTGACGCACCCACTCTTCCGGGGTTAAAACCACCCATTTTTTACGCCACTCATCGAAGATTAAATCTTGATTGGGTTGACGTTGTAATCGAGGTTGAAAAGGTGGGTAATCAATTTTTATCATAGATAGCAAAAATATTCTGTACTTTTAATCGCAATATCGGTACTGTTAAAAGTAACAGTTTCTTGTAGAATTAAGTATTAACCATCAATTTTAGATGTATGAAAACAAAAGAGGATATTGTAAAAAACTGGTTGCCCCGCTACACTGGTGAAAGTTTAGAAAACTTTGGTGAGTATATTTTGCTTACCAATTTCTCCAATTATGTTGAACTTTTTGCAAAATGGAATAAGGTTAAAGTAGTTGGCAAAGATCGACCAATGCAATGCGCAACGGCCGGAAATATTACCATTATTAATTTTGGAATGGGTAGTCCTGGTGCAGCTACCATCATGGATTTGTTATCTTCTATCAATCCAAAAGCCGTTTTATTTTTAGGTAAATGCGGCGGTTTGAAGAAAAGAAATACCATTGGAGACTTGATTTTGCCTATTGCGGCATTAAGGGGAGAAGGTACTAGTAATGACTATTTTCCGCCTGAGGTACCTGCAATGCCATCATTTATGCTACAAAAAGCGATTTCTACAACGATTCGTGACTATGCCTGTGATTATTGGACGGGTACGGTTTATACCACAAACCGTCGTGTGTGGGAACATGATGATGTTTTTAAAGAATATTTGAAGCGGGTGCGTGCCTATGCTATTGATATGGAAACCGCCACTATTTTTACGGTAGGGTTTTATAACAAAATTTCTACCGGTGCCTTATTGTTAGTGAGTGATAGTCCAATGATCCCGGAAGGCGTAAAAACAGAAGCAAGCGATAAGAAAGTGACGACTCAATTTGTTGAGCGACATCTTAAAATAGGAATTGACTCATTAAAGCAATTAATTAATAATGGCTTAACGGTTCGACACTTGCAATTTTAAAATAGTTCAAATGATTTATAGGCCGCTTCAAAAAAATGAAGCGGCTTTTTGTTGGGAAAAATAGCATGGTTTGACGGGAAAAATACTACCCGGTGGCTCACCCCTTAGGGGTGAGCCACCGGGTAGTATTTTTCTTCGATTTCAACGATACTTTCACCTTCTTAATCAGCGAATTAACCCCATTTATTAACCAACATTGCAATGTTGCCTAATTGTTTAAAAAATACTAACACGTTAGATTCGCTTTTAACTTTCATTCATTTTGTCCGCAAAACTGTTGCGTCTATATAGAAAAATGTAGTATAATTTTCGTTTAAATTATTAGGATGGATAGATAAAAATCTACAAATAGATAATGAATTTCATTAATGTAGTGAATATTATTATACGTACTTTTATAATTCCTACTACAAGTAGAATCCTTTCCCTACAAACTACAATCACCATCCTTCCCTATTATTCCTCATCGTAGGTCAACAGCGATGAAAAGCACCTAAATCGGTACCCCTATATCCTAAGCCCAGTAACCTCCAGTGCTACTGTTTATTTAGATCAAAAATGTGTGTATGAAAAAGAGCCTTTTTTTCGTCCTGGCAGTGTATTGCCTAAACTTTACGTTCGCTCAAACAACGCAAAGGATGAACTTAAACGAAGTGGTAGATCTTCAAATATCCAATTGGGATTTACATAACTACCTGAATGACAATCTTGATTCGTTAATTCCTACGGTTAATCTATCGTCTTATCAATATTCAACAATAGATTTTGTACTGCAGCAAAAATCAATTGTTCAATATCTGCGTTTATATGATGGCGTTAATCAGTTTGCAGATAAGCCGGCTTTTATTTATGCCGTAAATAACACGGATACCATTTACTTAGGAACATTTACAGGTGATTATACCAATTCCTATGTGCAACTCAACTTGCCCTATGCGGTTGTTGCAACAAAAATCTGTGTAAAAAAATATGGGAATAATTTGCCGCAAAAAGTACAAGTATGGGGTAGTGCTTATCAAAACGGACTTGAAGTTGATGCAAATCCTAGTCGTATTCTGATTGATCAAATTACCCCAACCATTAATACCGGAATGAATTTTCAGCCCTGGTTAAATGACAACTTAAATAATCTTGTTTCTAGTGTTTGGAACGGAAGTAATATGCAGTATGTAGATGTTAAATTACAATTGCATCACCGCACCAGAGTTAGCAAAATAAGCCTTTATGATGAGGCTGGTACTTTTACATCTAACCCTTGTTATGTCTTCACAAAAAAAGATACAGCTGTTAAATTAATTGGTATTTTTCAAGGTTTACAATACAAACAATTTGTGCCTTATATTATTGGAGAAGGGCTGCAAGCAGATGAAATAATCATTAGGAAGTATGGTAATAATATTCCCCAAAAAGTTCAGGTTTTTGGAAGATGCATCCCTAATGATCCAGGGCTGCCATTTGTTGTTCCTGCATTGCCGGATGCAAATGATCGGTTGAGTTTTACTACTTTACAATCAGATACGTCTGCTCAAAACCAATTTCAGCCATGGTTGCAAAGTTCATTAGATAGTTTGGTGTTTATGAGCAGTACACAAAATTGGCATGATTTGAAATTGACGTTGCCGCATAGCTTTAAAATCAGGCAAATGATTTTGTATGCATTGGACAGTAATATTTCATCCACACCCGCTTTAATAAATTTGCAAAAAGATACAAGTATACAAACAACTATTGCTTATCAAGGCGGACTTTACAATAAATTGATTCAATATAGTTTTACCGAACAACCCATTATTAACCAAGTATCTGTTCGTCAATACGGTAACGTTTTTCCTCAAAAAATTATCTTATACGGAAATACCGACACGCTGCCTTTGGTTAAAATTCCAATTGCTGCAAATCGTTGGATGAGTACTACTCACGCACCAAACGGCGTGGCAGCCTTATTTAATGGCCTAACAGCTGAATCCATTAACACCGGTTTTGCCAATTGGAAACCCAATTATCAGTTTATTTATCCGGTTGAGGATTATGAACAAATCAATCTTAAAAAGATAAAATTATACGACTATACCGGCTCTTTCAGCAGTGAGCCTGCAATATTTTCTGCTACAACTAAATCAGGGAAAGTGATTCCGCTGGGTAGCTTTAACGGAGGGAAATATATGGAGTGGGTTGGGCCTTATCCTGAAAGAAATTTAAGTGGTGAGCAAGCTTTTTTACTAGACTCAACCGTGAATGACATTCAATATATAACAATATACTGTACACGAAATAACCTGCCAACCGAAATTGAATTTTATGGCAATTATTCTGTAACAGATGCTCCTTTACCCGCTACGCCTATCGCTGCCTCTTTTAATGGTGCTGTTGGTATGAATGGATTTGAATGGGATTTTGTTAATCCAACCATTAATTCACGAAAAATTGATGAAGTAAAGTATGGTGCAATTGCCAATTTTAAAGGATTTAGGCAATATCTTGATTGGAAGCGTATCGAAAACACCAAGGGTTGGTATACGTTTAGCCCGGCTCACAACGGCGGTTGGGATTTGGATATGACTTATGCAAGATGTAAGCGCGATAGTATTGAAGTATTGGTTTGTATGAAAGATATTCCCGATTGGATGAAAGCTACATATCCAACAGGCGAACAATTTGCAGATAACATTCCATTAGAGTATGGAGCAGCGCGGGATTCGGTGCAGTCGTACGTTGCAAAAGCAAAAGCTGCTTTTCAATTTGCTGCACGCTATGGAAGAAATAATCAAATTCCTGATTCCTTGTTACGTGTAAATACAGCACCCCGCTGGACGAATGATCCTCCAAATACCATCAAAAAAGGACTCGACTATGTACAATATATAGAATGTGGTAATGAATTAGATAAATGGTGGAAAGACCAACGTGGCTATATGAATAGCTTCGAGTATGCGGCACTGTTATCTGCATTTTATGATGGGCATAAAGGAACATTGGGCCCTGGTGTGGGGGTTAAAAATGCTGATTCAACCATGAAGGTGGTGATGACCGGTTTGGCTTCCGGTAATGTGAATTATGTACGTGGAATGGTTGAATGGTGCAGAATAAATCGGGGTTATTTGCCTAGCGGACAAATCAATCTTTGTTGGGATGTGATTAATTATCATCATTATTCAAATGATGCTGCTAATTCTCAATTAACTACCTCTACACGTGGTGCTGCACCTGAATTAGGAAATGTAGAATCGGTAGCCAATAACTTCAGCAAATTTTCAAACCAATATTGTGGCGGTATGCCGGTTTGGGTTAGCGAATTAGGATTTGATTTAAATCAGCAAAGCCCCATGAAAGCTATCCCAATTGGCAATCGAACGGCCCTGCAAACCCAGGCTGATTGGACTTTGCGTTCAGCACTCCTTAATTGGCGTCAAGGAATCAGCCGTTTATTTTATTATGAATTGAATGATTTTAATTTGAATAGTAGTGTCAAATACGCGTCAATGGGTTTATGCGATTCTCTCTATCAACGTCGTCCTGCCTTAGATTATCTCACGCAAGTGAATCGATTAATGGGTAATTATCATTTTGTTCAAAATCTTCAACATCAAGCTGAAGTTGATTTGTACGAAAATGGGGCGCAAAAAATATATGCAGTATGGATGCCTACTGAACAAGGCGCACAACAATTAACCGTGTTGAATTTTAATCAGGTTGACTCCGTAATAATTAACCTGCCGGTAGAAGGTTCAATGTTAATGAACACCTATACCCGTGCTGTTTATAATGATACTATTCAATTGTTGGCAACTGAAACGCCGGTTTTTGTACAGCCAAAACCAAGAGTAATTAGTCAAGCAAGAGTGCAAAGGCCCCAAAATATTGCTGTTAAGGATGCTGTACTGGTTTATCCAAATCCGTTTGACCAACAAATTAATTTTAGGTTTCAATCCGAAAATGCTACTAACTACCGTATTGAGCTTTTTAATACCACCGGTGTTAAATTAGCAACGGTTGCTTTTGGTAATGTAAAGGGAGGACAAACAAAAACAATTACTTATAGAGCTGGCAATTTGCGCAAAGGAATTTACGTGTATCACTTAATGTTAGGAGATTCGGTACAGGTGGGCAAGCTTGTACATTAAAAATAATATTAAAGGAAGTTGGGGCAGCCTAAAATTGTGCTGCCCTTTTTTTGTGCTGAAGCCTCATATTTTGCCGTATTTTTATTGCCATTTGAAATTCTAATTATGGATCAGGTTTATAGTTATCAGCAGTTATATGATTTTACGCATGCTGTTTTTGTTGGAATGGGATGTAGTACTACAGATGCAACAACCGCAACACGCGCTTTGCTTTCGGCTGATTTAAGAGGTGTTGACAGTCATGGTATTGCTCGCCTTAGTGGTTATGTGCGTTTATGGAAAGCCGAACGGGTTAATGCAAAACCCAATATTACAATCGTTCATGAAACACCTTCAACGGCTGTGGTTGATGGCGATCGGGGGCTGGGATTAGTAGTAGCACCGGCAGCCATGCGTATTGCTATGAATAAAGCCGCACAAGTGGGCACCGGTTGGGTGAGTGTAAAAAATAGTAATCATTTCGGTATCGCCGGTTTTCATGCGATGATGGCATTGGCAGAAGATATGATTGGTATCACTATGACCAATGCATCGGCAACTGTTGCGCCTACCTTTTCTAAAGAACGAATGCTGGGTACCAACCCAATTGCGGTTGCCGTACCTGCAGGCGCAGAGCCGCCATTTGTAGCCGACTTTGCAACTACTACCGCAGCTAATGGTAAGTTAGAGGTGTTGCAACGCAAGGGCGCGCAAGCCCCAATGGGGTGGGTGCAGGATGTCAATGGAATTCCATCTCAAAATGTAAATGCACTTAAACAAGGTGGCGCCATGTTGCCGTTGGGTGGAGATAAAGAACATGGTAGTCACAAAGGATATATGTTGGCGTCCATTGTAGATTTCTTTTCTGGCATTTTAAGTGGCGCTAATTATGGGCCATGGGTACCCCCGTTTCCGGCCTATTTGCCGATGCCTAATTTTATGCCGGGTGAAGGCATTGGGCACTTTATGGGAGCTATGCGCATTGATGCATTTCGTACTGCAGAATCGTTTAAACAGGATATGGATCAATGGATTCAACGATTTAGAACGGCCACGCCCGTTGATGCTGCTCAAACTGTAGTTATTCCCGGCGATCCCGAACGTGCATTAGAAACCGAACGAATGCAAAATGGAATAACATTAATGGCGGCTGTTATTGCCGATTTGAATCAAACAGCCGAATTGTTGGGCGTTAAAGGTTTGTAAGGTCATGCCTTACTATACCTAAATTCATTTTTGCAGCGCGTATATTTGCATCAGTTCTTTTTGCAACAATCAAAAATTAAAGAAGTTATCATACAGTCAATATATTAAAAGCAGTTTATGAAAGTAATGAAGTTTGGGGGCACCAGTGTTGGTAAGCCTGAAAGAATGAAAGAAGTAGCCCGCTTGGTTACTGCCGATCAAGAAAGTAAAATTGTAGTTTTATCCGCTTTAAGCGGAACAACAAATGCCTTGGTTGAAATTTCCAATTCATTGGCGAATGGTCATAAAAATGAAGCCAAACATCAAATTGAACAATTACACGAGCATTATCGCAGCTTTGTGCAACAATTAGTGCATTCACCGGAAGCCGTTCTTAAAGCAAATGAAATTATTGATGAGCATTTTGATTTCCTGCATATCATCATTCGCATTTCATTTAGCGAAGCTTTAAATAAAGATATTTTGGCGCAGGGCGAATTACTAAGCACGAAGTTGTTCTGTATTTATTTGAACGAACAAGATATTGAACACGAATTAATTCCGGCATTGGAATTTATGATGATTGATAATTATGACGAACCTCAAATAGGAAGCATTAAAGTTAAATTATCACAATTACTGCAAAAACATAAAGAGAAAAAATTATTTGTTACCCAAGGTTATATTAGCCGAAATGCAAAAGGCGAAATCGATAATTTAAAAAGGGGAGGAAGTGATTACAGCGCCTCCCTCATTGCGGCAGCAGTAAATGCGGCATGTTGTGAGATTTGGACGGATATCGACGGTATGCATAATAATGATCCGCGTGTGGTGAAAAAAACAGTTCCGGTTGAACAATTGAGTTTTGATGAGGCTGCCGAATTAGCTTATTTTGGTGCAAAAATTTTGCATCCTGCGAGTATCTGGCCTGCTAAGTTTTACAATGTGCCGGTTAAATTGTTGAATACCATGGATCCTACCGCTAAAGGCACTTTAATTAGCGATCAGGTGAATGGAAGCGGCGTGAAAGCAGTAGCTGCAAAGGATGGCATAACCGCAATTAAAATTAAAAGTAGCAGAATGTTATTGGCGCATGGTTTCTTGCGCAAGATTTTTGAAGTATTTGAAAAATATCGCACTTCTATCGATATGGTAACTACCTCGGAAGTTGCCGTTAGTGTTACCATTGATAATGACACACATTTACAAGAAATTATTCGCGAACTAGAACCCTTTGGTACTTTAGAAATTGATACCAATCAAAGTATTGTGTCTATCGTTGGTAACGAAATTTCGGAGACCAAAGATGTGTTGAAAAAACTGTTTGACGCATTAGTGGATATTCCGGTTAGAATGGTGAGCTATGGCGGTAGCAAGCATAATATTTCGTTGCTTATCGACCGACAACATAAAGAACAAACGCTGCAGTTATTAAATGTGGGCCTATTTGGATTGGAATAATGCTGAGGCAATTCGACGTAAAATTTCGCGGGTTTTAATCTGTCTCAATATTTAAAATAAAAAAATTGAAGCATTTCATTGGTGTATTGGTCATTGCAATTTGTTGGGCTTCTTTGCCAAATTCGGTCTTCTGCCAAGCAGATATAGATTTGTTGCGCAATGTTAATGAACATGAAACAGCCTTTAAAAACAACTTGTTTAACGCCCTTTCAAAAACCAATTATATGGTTAGTGTAGGAATGCCGGTTGGTATTTTTATTGCCGGATTAGCGAAGCATGATAAGCAACTACAAAAGCAGGGGGCCTATATGGCTGGTGGATATTTAGTGAGTACCATCCTTACGCAAAGTATGAAGCGTATTATAAAACGCGACCGACCGTTTATCACTTATCCATTTATTGTAAAGCGTTCAGATGGGGGAGGCTATAGTATGCCATCGGGTCACACTTCTAGCGCATTTTACACTGCAACAGCTTTAAGTTTGTGGAAGCCTAAATGGTATATTGTGGTTCCGGCTTTTACTTGGGCATCCCTTTCGGGATATGGTCGAATGTACGAAGGGGTGCATTATCCGTCGGATATTGCGGTTGGCGCTTTGGTAGGCGCAGGCTCCGCTTGGTTAACCTATCATGCACAAAAATGGATAGATAAAAGGCAAACAAAGAAGAATGCCGTGTCAACTACCTTTCAATTTTAGATATTCTTTTAACGTAAAATATTAGCTTATGATTGAACTCAATATTAATACCCCGGCTTTATTATTTCCGGCTATTACCTTATTGATGTTGGCTTACACCAATCGTTTTCTGTCATTAGCCGCATTAGTGCGAAAATTACACGAAGAGTATATTCGAGGAGAGAAGGAAAATAACATTCTCAATCAAATTAAAAATATCAGAAGCAGATTGAATTTGATTCGTTACATGCAGGCTTTTGGCGTACTTAGCTTTTTGTGCTGCGTACTATGTATGTATTGTATTTTTAGAGTTTGGTTGGTTACTGCACATTGGATCTTTGCTGCAAGTTTAATATTTCTCCTAGTTTCCATTGTTCTTTCATTAATCGAAATCAATAAAAGTACCAAGGCCATTGAATTGGAGCTGAGCGATATCGAAGAATTGTCAGGTGCAAATATATTTACCGATATTTTTAAAGGGGAATCATAAAAAAAAAGCACCGCGTTCTGCGATGCTTTTGCAAATTTATTTTATTGTTTGTGGTCAAACTCTTTTGGTTTTGTTTGTTCGTAATTGGGGTCATAGCTAACGAAGAAACAAAGGTATATCACTCTGCTTAATCGCATGAGCCATGGCTGAAGCAACACTAAAAAAATGGCATTAAAGCCCAACCACCAAAATATTCGATTGTCTTCTGTAGAAATACCAATAAGTACCCACCATGCAATAAACGTTGCTACTGAAATGGCCACCGTTAACGCATAGCTAACATAACCCGTACCATACCAAAAACCTTGCTCTAAATCATATTTTTGATTGCATTCGGCACACCGATCTGGCATGTCGAACATACTTTTTAGTTTTAAGCTTTTGTACGAGTTACTATTAGTGTACATCGCGCCACGCCTGCAACGCGGACATCGCATACTTAAAACGCTCCAAAGAAAATTAGGGGTTGGTTTTTTGTCGTTCATGGGTGCAAAGGTAGCGCTTCTCTATTATTATGTTTTGTTACTTTCATTACATTTCAAATCTGCGTCGTTTCAAAGGTACTTAACCTTTAATTTGCAACTTTTTTCTTTCGCCAATTTGTTGACGCCACATTGCATAATATAAACCCTTCTCATCGAGCAATTGCTGATGGTCGCCGGTTTCTACCACTTCGCCCTTTTCAAGAACATAGATTCTATCTGCATGCATAATCGTGCTTAAGCGGTGCGCAATTAAAATTGTAATCTGCTCTTTGTTTGCAGATATTTCTCGAATGGTATTGGTAATCTCTTCCTCGGTGATTGAATCTAAAGCCGAAGTCGCTTCATCAAAAATCAATAAATGCGGTTTACGCAGTAAAGCTCGTGCAATGGATAGCCGTTGTTTTTCTCCTCCCGATAATTTTAATCCACCTTCTCCCAAAACAGTATCTAATCCACTGTCTGCTTTCGAAATTAAATTACTGCAAGATGCCTTTTGTAAAACATCCAACAAATCAGCTTCGGTTGCTTCCGGATTGACAAATAATAAGTTCTCTCGAATAGTGCCACTAAACAAATTGGTGTCTTGCGTTACAAAGCCTATTTGCTTGCGCAAGTCGTCGTAGTTAATCGCATTTTCATCCAAGCCGTTGTATTCAATCCTTCCATCTAATGGGCGATATAAGCCAACCAACAGTTTCATAAGGGTTGATTTTCCGCTTCCGCTCGGGCCCACAAAGGCGATTGTTTCGCCGGGTTTTACTTCAAAGCTGATATTGTCGATAGCATTATGTTGCGCCGTTTGATGTTTAAATGTAACTGATTTAAATGCCAAGTTTTTGATGTCGCCTAAATGCTGTGGTTTTTCAGGTGTTGGCTCCGGGGCTTTAGTCATTAATTGGTGGAAATTGTTGAGTGAGGCTTCCGCTTCGCGATACGACAAAAGAATGTTGCCGATTTCTTGCAAAGGGCCAAACACAAAAAAGGAAAATATTTGCATGGTAACCAATTGACCCGCATCCATTGTGTTACCAAAAATCATATACATCATGATGAATAAAATTACTTGGCGCAAAGTGTTTACCAGTGTGCCTTGCACAAAACTGATACTTCTAATGCGTTTTACTTTTGTTAACTCAAGTCCAAGAATTTTATAAGTATTTTTATTCAGTCGCTCTACCTCTTGTTTGGTTAAGCCCAAACTTTTTACCAATTCAATATTGCGTAGCGATTCAGTGGTAGAACCCGCTAATGCCGTGGTTTTACTCACGATGTTTTTTTGAATCGACTTTACTTTTTTACTTAATACATTGGTAATAATGGTTAATAAAATAATGCCCACAAAATAAGCAACCGGTACATGCCAACTGATAAACACACCGGCATACACAAATACAATTACAACGCCTACCAAAACACCAAATAAGATGTTGATAAAGCTCGACATGAAGCGCTCTACATCGGTACGAACCTTTGTAAGAATCGATAAGGTTTCACCGCTGCGTTGATCTTCAAACTGTTGATAAGGCAATTTCATGGCATGTTGCAAACCATCCGAAAAAACACGCGCACCAAATTTTTGTATGATTACATTTAATAAATAATCTTGAAAAGCTTTAGCTATTCTGCTCACCATTGCTACTGAGATAGAAGCAAGCAAAATGTACATTACCCCTAATTGTAAATACGGTTTGCCTTTTTTGGTAATCCATTCATGGCTCCAAAAAAACTCCGAATAATTAAATTTGGTCTTCCCCTGAATAGCTTGGTGGTCGTTCGCTAAGTTCACCAGCTTCCCAAATAAAATAGGATCCATTAACGAAAAACCGGTATTAATAGCGGCTAGGACCAATAGAATAATTACTAGCCATTTGTAGGGTTGTAAATAACGCATTAAAATTTTCATAGTGCAAAGTTAGTGGATTCGTTTACTTTGAATAGATGTTGCACCATTGATTTTGTTCCGGAAAACCGTAGTTAAGTCATTAAGTCCCTTGAAATGACTAGAAAATCTCCTCCTATTGAATATTCCTTAATTTTGCGGCAATTCTAAACGGATAGCAATACGTTATCGGTAAAATGAAAAAACATGGCTGAAAACAATCCTTTGGTTTCTATTGCAATGGCAGTGTACAATGGGGCTAAATATTTGCCCGAACAGCTTGATAGCCTGTTGCAACAAACCTATTCTAATATTGAAATTGTAATTACCGACGATGGATCGAAGGATGATACCATTGGCTTGGTAAAAAGGTATCAGCAACAACATCCTTCCATTCGGTTTTTTCAAAACGAAGAGAATTGTGGCGTTACTAAAACATTCGAACGTTCGGTTAGAGAAAGTAAAGGCGATTTTATTGCGCTTTGCGATCAAGATGATATTTGGGAGAAGGATAAAATTGAGTTACTCGTAGCCGCCTGTGTGCAAGAAGATGCCGTTTATTCAAACTCCATGTTAGTGGATGCAGAAGGGCAATCGCTCAATAAGGATTTTGGATCTGTGATGAAATTACGTTCCTATTATTCTGGAGCCCCATTTTTATTGGCGAATTGCGTGCCCGGTCATACGATTTTAATGAAAGCGGCATTTGCAAAAGAAGTGTTGCCTTTTCCTAAGCATATTTATTTTGATCGTTGGATTAGTTTTTGCGCGGCCTCCAATAATGGCATACGTTATGTAGATCAAACCTTGGTGCGCTATCGCCAACATGCCACCAATACTGTGGGCGTTGGTAAAACCCGCAATAAAAGCAAGCGCGAAACCGCTCGCGAAATGTTTGATAATAAATTGTTAGAACTGCAAACCTTTCAAACCGCTAAAATTGGATCTGAAGAAACGCGTCGCATATTAGATACCATGGTGGGGCATTTTCATCGTCGTTGGAGCATCGCAAGAAGTATTTTCTTTTTTAAAAATATCAGCACGGTGCTTACCATAAAAAACAAACCCTACTATCGTAAAATTTTTTATTGCATTAAAATGATCTTTAAAGCAAATTATTAAAATAAAAAAGGGAAGATGCATCTTCCCTTTTTTATTCCCTTGTAATTACTTGTCGCGATACGCAAATATATTAATGGCCATGTCCATGTTTTCACAGGCAAAATTGCGCTCAATAAAAGGACGTTTCATGCTGAAAGATTCTTTTAAATGATAACGGAAACCGGCACGTTTTAATAATGCTAATAAATCATCTAACTGTTGTTCTTTATTGATGAAACTGTGGTATTCTACAAATAAATGTTCAACATTTTTAAGCAAACTTTCGCAAGATTTAAGAACGGTGAATTCGGCCCCTTCAATATCCATCTTTAGCATGTCTACCTTCTTTTGCATAAAATCAGCCAACTTCAACGTTTCAATAATGGTGGGCTCTTGCTTCGAATAAACATTGGTTACACTTCCACCCATACCATGGTCGGTATAAAATTTTAAAGTGGTTTCACTGTCCCAAACAGCCTTTTTGTGAATAATTACATTTTTAAGTTGGTAAGTGGCAACATTATTTTTTAAAACTTCAAAAATAGGCGGCTCCGGTTCAAAAGCATCAATTACCGCATTAGGGTATAGCTTCGAAAAATAAAAAACACTTAAACCTAAGTTTGCGCCACAATCTAAAATATAAGGAGCGCTAGAGCTGCTGTCAAATTCATACATTTTGTTTACAATCAGCTCCTGCCAGGTATCGTAAAAGCAGCGTGCATCATGAAACTCAAAATCTTTGCCGTCTACTTGAATGCTTCCCTTTACACCATATTTTTGTTTCAGTAATTCTTCCATCGGAACATTTCCAAAAATTTTGGTCACATCCTTTTTTTTCTTAAAAAGCTTGAACATAGTCGTGTTTTTGCGGCAATAAAAAAATGCGTAAAGCTTTGGGCCTCGCATGTATAGATGCGCAAAGTTATTCGATTTCATCCAAACGGCATATACCTATCCGGCCCATCCTTCTCGATCAAGACTGCGATATTGAATAGCTTCTGCAATATGTTCGGTTTGAATATCCATGCAACCTTGTAAATCTGCGATAGTTCTGCTCACCTTAAGGATGCGGTCGTATGCACGGGCTGATAAATTAAGTCGTTGCATGGCCGTTTTTAATAGTTGCATACCGGCAGTATTTAATACGCAAATTTGTTTCAATAATTGACTGTTCATTTGGGCATTGGCATAAATACCGGGATAAGCCGCATAGCGTGCCGCTTGAATATTTCTTGCTTTAATCACGCGTTCGCGGATAATGGCACTTTGCTCGGCAGCTTGTTGATTACTCAGCTCAGAAAAAGCTACCGGCGTAACTTCCACATGTAAATCAATTCGATCAAGCAATGGGCCGGAAACCTTGTTTAAATATTTTTGAACCATGCCGGGCGGGCAGCTACATTTTTTATCGGGATGGTTAAAAAAGCCGCATGGGCAAGGATTCATGCTGGCGATGAGCATAAAGCTGGATGGAAATTCTACCGATATTTTTGCCCTGCTAATGGATACCTTTCGCTCCTCCATGGGCTGACGCATCGCTTCTAATGCAACGCGACTAAATTCAGGAAGTTCATCCAAAAACAAAACGCCGTTATGCGACAAAGAAATTTCGCCCGGCTGCGGGTTGCTTCCGCCACCGGTAAGGGCAATGTCTGAAACCGTATGATGAGGGTTTCTAAAGGGCCTTTTTGAAACCAAACAATCATTTTCGGGAAGTTTGCCTGCAACACTATGAATTTTAGTCGTTTCAATAGCTTCCGCCAATGATAATGGCGGCAAAATAGAAGGCAAACGCTTTGCCAACATGGTTTTGCCTGCACCGGGCGGACCGATTAGTATCGCATTGTGCCCGCCCGCCGCAGCAATTTCCAACGACCGCTTAATATTTTCTTGTCCTTTTACCTCACTAAAATCAACATCATACAAGCATTGTGATTTAAGAAATATTTCATGCGCATCTACCTGTTCAGGTAATAAGGTTGATTCATCTGCTAAAAAATCAACCACCTCTTGCAGGTTCTGTACGCCATACACCGGTATCCGATTTACCATTGCACCTTCGGCCGCATTTGCCTTGGGTACAATGATGCCTTTAAAACCTTCATGGCTAGCTTGAATAGCAATAGGTAAGGTGCCTTTAATCGAACGGAGTTCGCCATCTAAACTTAGCTCGCCCATAATGATGTAAGAGGTCAAGGCTTCGCTACATGGAATTTGTTCACTAGCTGCTAATGTAGCAATGGCAATGGGCAAATCAAACGCAGTCCCGCTTTTGCGGATATCTGCCGGTGCCAAATTAACTATTCTTCTAGTGCGCGGAATATAATATTGATTGCTTTTTAATGCACTCTCTACCCGTAGCATACTTTCTTTAACGGCACTGTCGGGTAAGCCTACAATGAGCCCCTCCGGCTTTCCTTGGTTATTTACGTTTACTTCAATGGCAATGGTAATGGCATCCACGCCATAAACCGCACTGCCAAAGGTTTTTGCAAGCATACTGTTGATTGTTTAGAGTACGAAGGTATTGTTGCAGCAAGCATTGCAAAAAAGGTAGCGCTCCTGTTGTTAAGCTTTTTTAATCAAATAATTGGGTGTAAAAAACAAATGCACGTCGTGGTTTTGACGTGCATTGGATGATAGTTTGCAGCAATTTGTTTATTTGATTTCTTGCATCTCTACCAATCTTTTATAAAAGCCATCTTGTGCAATTAGTGATTCGTGGTTGCCACGCTCAATAATTTCGCCTTTTTGTAAAACAATAATTTCATCCGCATTGCGAATGGTACTCAAACGATGCGCAATAACTATGCTGGTTCGGTCTTGCATTAAATGCACAATCGCGTCTTGCACTAATCGCTCACTTTCGCTATCCAAAGAAGAAGTTGCTTCATCTAAAATCAAGATGGGTGGATTTTGCAATACCGCTCTAGCAATGGTTAGGCGCTGACGTTCGCCACCACTGAGCTTTGATCCACGATCGCCTATATTAGTATCGTATTCCTCTTCTTTTTGACGAATGAAATTATCGGCATTGGCAATTTCAGCGGCAGCGATAATAGATTCCATAGACGCATGCTGATTGCCTAGTGCAATATTATTGCTGATACTGTCATTAAACAATATGGGCTCTTGCGTTACAAAACTCATTTGCTTACGCAAAGATGCGATACTGTAGTCTTTGATATTAATGCCGTCAATCAAAATTTCGCCTTCACTCACTTCGTGGAAGCGAGGGATTAAATCCACTAAAGTAGATTTGCCCGCACCCGAAGAACCCACTAATGCCACGGTTTTACCTTTTTCAATACTGAGATTAATGTTTTTTAAAATGGGCTCGTCTTGATAGCTAAAACTTACATTTTTAAATTCTATTTTTTGTTTAAAACCATCTAAAGTTCTAGCATTAGGCTTGTCTTGAATAACTATCGGTGCATGCAATACTTCTTCTAATCTTTCAATCGCGCCTAATCCTCTTTGTATATTACTAACGGTATTGGATAGGTTTTTTGCCGGGTTAATTAATACGCCAAATACAGCAATGAATGGAAATAAATCACCTTTTTGCAAATCACCGGCATGGTTAAATACTAAATAGCCGCCAATGAATAAAATGCAGCAGAGTACAACAACGCCTAAGGTTTCGGTAAGTGGGCTTGCCAAATCTCTACGTCGGGTCATGGCATTCAAGCCATTAACAATTCGTTGATTGCCGTCTAAAAATTTTTGCATCATCCGCTTTTCGGCACTAAATGCTTTTATGACTTTAATACCTCCTAACGTTTCTTCAACATGGCTTAGGTTTTCGCCACCGGCAATGCTTACATCTCGGCTTTGCCGTTTTAATTTTTTACTTAATCTGCCGATAATTAAGGCCGTTGCAGGCAATAATACCAAGAGTGCTAGAGATAACATCGGACTGATGTATACCATATAAATTAAGTAGCCTAAAATGGTTAAGGGGTCTTTAATTAATCCTTCCAATGCCATTACAATCGAAAACTGTATTTCTTGCATGTCGCCCGTCATGCGGTTCATCAAATCACCTTTCTTTTGTTCAGAGAAATAGCCCATCGGTAATTGAAGAATTTTTTCAT
>JBJOQA010000092.1:0-5821 GCA_046050225.1 Bacteroidota bacterium
TATTTGCAACGCCCGGCGGCATTTAAACAACAAGATGAAGAAAAGGAGAGGAAAGGAAATTGGTTCTTGAGCAACCAAATTGCTGGCATGAGCCTATATGTTGATCGCTTTTGCGATAATCTCAAAAACCTTGGTGGCAAATTGGATTATTTTGACAAGCTGGGCGTTAATTTTTTACACCTTATGCCCGTGATGGAAAGTCCGGTTGGCGAAAGCGACGGCGGATATGCCGTATCGGATTTTAGAAAAGTTGATGCACGTTTCGGTACCATGGCCGACTTTAAAAAGTTGAGAAGTTTAATGAGTGATAGAGGGATGTATCTCATGCTGGATATCGTTTTAAATCATACATCTTATCATCATGAATGGGCGAAAAAAGCCAAGGCAGGCGATGAAAAATATCAGCAATATTTTTACATGTACCCCGACCGTAATTTGCCCGACCAATTTGATGCCACCATGCCCGAAATCTTCCCCGAAAGTTCTCCGGGAAGCTTTACGTATGATGCAGAATCAGGTAAATGGGTAATGACGGTTTTTCATCATTATCAATGGGATTTAAACTATACTAATCCGGCTGTATTTGTAGATATGCTCGATAATATTTATTTCTATGCCAATATTGGCGTGGATATTTTGCGTATCGACGCACCTGCATTTATTTGGAAACAATTGGGCACTACTTGTCAAAATTTACCCGAAGCGCATAGCCTTTTACGCTTAATCAAACAATGCGTTCAGGTGGCAGCACCGGGTATGGCCTTGCTCGGTGAAGCAATTGTTGCACCTAAAGAAATTATGAAATATTTCGGTACCGATTTATTCACGGCGCGCGAATGTGATTTTGCCTACAATGCTACACATATGGCATTGCAGTGGGATGCATTGGCAACCGGCGATGTGTCGGTAATGATGGCTGCTCAACACGAAATTTTGCAAAAACCCTATGGCACATCTTGGATTACGTATACACGATGCCATGATGATATCGGACTAGGCTACGACGATTACATGATTCAGCAAGCAGGTTTTAATGCTTATGAACACCGCCGTTTTTTGAAAGACTTTTATTCAGGTAATTGGGAAGGTTCATCTGCCATAGGCGCTTTGTTTTCGGTTAATCCTAAAACACAAGACGCCCGTATTAGTGGATCATTGGCTTCGCTTTGCGGGTTAGAAAAAGCAATAACGCATAACAACCAAGCGTGGGTGGATACCGCTATTGATCGAATTGTGATGATGCAAGCACATTCGTTCTTCTTAGGTGGTATTCCTATGATATTTTGTGGCGATGAATCGGGATATACCAACGATTATAGCTATCTCTCCGACCCCGGTAAAAGTTATGATAATCGCTGGATGCATCGTTCCAAAATAGATTGGGAGCGAAATAAACAAATTGATGAACCCGGTACCCCCGCTCAACGCATCTTTTCTGCAACGCAACGCTTATTGGCGATACGAAAGCAATTAGCCGTTGTATCCGACCATAAAAATTTAACATGGTTGCACACGCATAATCGGCATGTAGCCGGCTATCTTCGAACACTTGGAGATAGTAAACTTTATTGTGTATTTAATTTTAGCGCCTATCACACCCAAATTCCTTGGATTGTATTTAAGCAGCATGGGCCTGCGGCAACGGCTTTTCTAAATCATTGGACGGGGCAAAAGGTATTACCCGGCTATGAAAATGAACAGGTAAATCTGCCTCCATACGCGTTTATGTTATTGGAAGTAATGGAATAATGTCGTTTATATTGGCATTATCAATATTTTCGCTGCTAAATCACCGCAATCGCACTATTTCAAGGGGTTGATCATTTGGAGAGATTGGGGCGATTTATAATTTATAATTGTGGCAAACAAGCATATTCTTTTCATTTCCTATGACGGCATGACCGATCCTTTGGGGCAAAGTCAGGTTATACCTTACTTGGTTCGACTCACCAAGCATGGGTATCATTTTACTATACTGAGTTGCGACAAGCCTGAGCGGTTTAAGTTGCATGAAGATTATGTAAAACAATTATTGGCGCCATATCCAATTCGTTGGGTGTCGGTTCCTTATCATAAAAATCCACCGGTTCTATCCTCAATATTTGATTTTTTACAATTGCGCAATACGGCTGTTAAATTACATCAGGCAACGCCGTTTGATTTGGTGCATACCAGAGTTGGGGTGCCTACCTTGGTGGGATTGCATTTGAAAAAAAAGTATGGGGTTAAGTTTTTAAATGACATTAGAGGTTTTTGGGCCGATGAGCGCGTAGATGGTGGGATGTGGAATATCAAGAATCCTATTTATAAATTGATTTATCGTTTTTTTCGTAAAAAGGAGGATGAGTGTATCAATATCGCTGATTATAATACCTGCCTTACCTATGCGGCTAAAAAAGAAGTACATCAATGGCCACAAATACACCGGCAGCCCATTGAATTAGAAGTAATTCCTTGTTGTGCTGATATGGAAGTGTTCGATCCTCAAAAAATCGACCCACAACTCAAAGAACAATTTAGAAAAGAACTGAATTTTAAGCCTGATGATATAATCGTAAGTTATTTAGGCTCCATTGGCGGATGGTATTTGGTAGATGAAATGATGCGTTTTTGTAAACAATTGAGTGATGCCATGCCGCAGGTAAAATTCTTGTTCATTTCTCCGCATTTGCATCATGTAATAGCTGATGCTGCTGCTAAATATCATTTGTCGCCCGAAAAATTATTTGTTAAGCATGCCCAACGGCATGAAGTGCCCGTGGTGCTTTCCTTTAGCACGTATTCTGTATTTTTCATAAAACCCTGTTATTCTAAAATCTCATCTTCCCCAACTAAGCATGGCGAAATAATGGCAATGGGTATACCGGTTATTACCAATGGCGGTGTGGGAGATGTAAAAGAAATTGTAGAAGATTACAAAGCAGGATTTGTGGTGAACGATTTTTCGAACAATGCTTTTCAAAAAGTAATTGATCAGATATTGGCCAAACCTAATTTTAGTAGCCAAGCCATTCGCGAAGGGGCTGCGGCATTCTATTCTTTAGATATTGCAGAACAACGATATGCCAAAGTCTACGGAAAAATATTTGAATCAAAATAGCCATTATTTTTCCTGTTCATCCAACATTTTACCTAGTTCAATAATATTCATAAGGTTAGTTGGCGAAGGAGTAAAAGGGATTTGCAACATCCGATCTTTCCAATGTTTAAGTTTCAACTTCCAACCGGCACTATTCTTAATAATTAAATCGATATTCTCCTCATTTGCCGGATCGCGTTCGCTTAACAACGGCGCTATATTTTTTAATTTAGAAGATACGCGAACCATTTCTCCGTCGGGTCCGGTAATTGTAAAATAAGGCTGATTAATTTCAGCCGGAAATCCATCTATTGCAATGTCTGTATGCTTTGGGTCGCCAACAACAGCCAAATCAATTGTTGGTGTAGCATGAATGGGCGCTCCTCCTTGTGCCGGCAATAATAGAAGTAATGAACTGTCTATCTTTAATGTAACCTGCTTCCTGCTTTGGACTACAGTTTTTTTAGAAGTGCCTGTTTTTGGGGTTAGCGTAGCTATTACATCTTTTTGTGTGGCAACCGGTGAATGGCCTTGTTGTTTTAAGTTGGTTGAGCTTGTTGAATTCCCTGCTTCAATACCGGGTGATTGGCGAAGCACATACCAATACATGGAGCTGCCAAGTAGTAAAAGAATACCGGCCGCAGCCCCCAATTTAATCCAATTGAACTTGCGTATCGTTGTTGCTTGTTGCGTGTGGTTAGTAGCAGTTACCGGCGCTTGTCGTGTTTCATCAATGGTAGGTAAATGCTGGGCTATTTGTTCCCAAATTTCTTCAGGTGGTATTGCTTGATATTGTTGCAAACGTTCTGAAACTCCTTGGTTATCTGCCCGGTCTAGCTCAATGGCAATACGATCCCACAGCGCTTCAGGTGGAAGCGCTGTATGCTGTTGGATGCGATGTTGCCAATTATTATTCATGAATTACTGGAGTTTTATTTGCTCCTCTACCATTTTTCTTAAAATTGATTTTGCTCTTGCCAGTTGCGATTTACTAGTACCCTCGCTAATGCCCAGTATTTCACCAATATCTTTATGGGTGTAACCTTCAATTACATACATGTTAAATACTTGTCGGTAACCCGGACTTAACTGTTGCACAATGCGAATGATGTCTTTTTCAGCCATCGTTTCAAAAGCAGTTACTTCTTTGTCTTCCACTTGAATATCAGCTGCATCGGCAACTGTATGTAATTTTGTTTTTCTTCGAAATTGTTCAATGGAGGTGTTAACAAAAATTCGCCGCATCCATCCTTCAAAAGAACCATCCCCACGATATTTGTCGAGATGTTTGAATACTTTGATAAATCCTTCCTGTAAAAGGTCCTGGGCGTCCTCCGTATTGCTACTATAACGTAAGCATACGGCATACATTTTGGGTGAAAACCGGCGATACAATATTTCCTGCATTTGGCGATTGCCTTGTAAACAGCCCAATAGTAAGTCGCTTTCAGCGATGTTATGGTTGCCTTCTCTGTTCAACAGTTAGATAAGGTTAAAACGATGAGAGATAAGATTTAGGTGTTTGATTGCAAAAAACCAACGAGTTTAGCTACAGCTTTTTTACGATGACTATAAGCGGCTTTCTCAGCTAAATCCATTTCTGCAAAGGTTTTTTCGGCACCGTTTGGGATAAAGACGGGATCGTAGCCAAAACCGTTGCGTCCACAATGTGCATTTGTCAACATGCCTTCGCAAATTCCTTCAAATTGGTATTCAATCCCATTCATTATCAAGGAGATAATCGTTCTAAAAAAAGCAGATCTTTCTGTCTTTTCCTGCATTTCATGCAACAGTTTCTCGATATTGTCGGTTGATTGCGCCTGGTCTCCGGCATAGCGTGCACTTTTTACACCCGGAGCCCCGCCTAAAGCGGGTACAAATAAGCCGGTATCTTCACTAAAACACGATAAACCGGTTTGTGTGTACAGTGTTTGCGATTTAGTACGTGCATTTTCCTCTAGAGTATCAAAAGGTTCCGGGATATCTTGATCAAAACCTGCTTCCTTCATGGTAATGATATGATATTGATCTCCCAAAATATTGCGGATCTCTTTTACTTTATTTTCATTGTTCGTGGCAAAAATTAATTGCATAGTGGGAGGGGTTAACTTGAATTATACGCCGAATAATTGTCTTAAACTATTCCAAAGCTCTTTTCTCAAATCCGGGTTGGGTATTAGGGTATCGATATCGGGAGCCGATAACCAGGTTTGCTGGTTATACTGCTGTATCTGAAAATTTGGAAATGCAATCGGTAAATCAATGGAGGGTAGCTGAATGCCAAAAAGCAAAACAATTTTGGCATCTAATTGCTGCGTAATGTGCTGATATTGAATTTCAGGGTGTTGCCATTGATTTATTATGGCCACGTCATCCATGCTAAGTTTACAAGCAGAAATCATTTTGATTAACATGGTTAAACCTTCATCTTGCACATAAACGGTGTTGGGTTGGTGAACAAGCAGTAAAATTCGCTTGGCAAATTTACCCAACATCTGAAATTCTGAAGATTTGCCTACCTCTTCCTTTACTTGTTTGGCGATTTTTGGTTGCACCTTATTCAACTCTATTAACGAATTGTTGAACAGTTGTTGTACCACTATCGGTGAAAGTTGAATATTATCTAAACTCATTGAACGGCACTTTACTTGGAACTTTTTTTTGTTTCTTTGTCGTAAAATTAAGGATTATGATAGCTTCAGCAGATTTTAATATTTCAAGAGCCGAGCGGAGCAAGTTGAA
>JBJOQA010000093.1:0-3133 GCA_046050225.1 Bacteroidota bacterium
AATTTTCAAACAACTATAAAAACTAAATTCATACAATGAAAAAGTACTTATTAATTGCGTTGTGTTTTGCAACTGTTTTAGTTGCCCGGGCACAAAAGGTATTAGTAAACGACCCTAATGCTGTTTTACGCAGTGTCAATCAAAGTTTTCATTCCATTAAAGTTAGCGGTGGGATAGATTTATATTTATCGCAACACGATGATGAAACCATCGCGGTAAGCGCAAAATCTACAGAGGATATTGATAATATTAAAACAGAGATCAGTGGAGGTCAGTTAAATATTTATTACGATGGCTCAAGGGGTTGGTCAACCGGAAACAAAAAAATGAAAGTGTATGTTTCCTTTAAAAAATTAGATTATCTCAAAGCATCAGGGGCGAGTGATGTTCAGGTTGCGGGTAGTATCCAAGGAGAGTTGCTTCAAATTGAATTGAGCGGTGCAAGCGCATTAAAAACGGGCGTGCAAGTACAAAAATTAGATATAAACTTAAGCGGTGCTTCTGATGTTAAACTATCCGGAACTGCTACTAATTTTAAAATTGAATCTAGTGGTGCCAGCGATGTTAAAGCATTTGATTTGGTAGTTGAAACTTGTTATGCAAAAGCATCGGGTGCATCTGATATCAATATCAATGTAACCAAATCATTAGAAGCCCATGCAAGTGGGGCGAGCGATATTCATTATAAAGGTGGAGCCAATATCACCAATATTCAAAGCAGCGGTGCAAGTTCGGTAGGTAGGAGAGATTAGAAATACACTTTTGTACCCATGTTATAAACGGCAATTTTTCAGTCATATACGAGCGCCTGGCAAAAGTGATTTTCATTACTTTTAACGGGCGCTTTTTAATGCACGCGATCGCCGCGTACTGGAAGCTTGGTGATCATGTCTTTTTCAAATTCAAGCCATTCCTTCCAGCGTTTACGTACTTTATCTTTAGGTAAATACAATTCAGCTAATTTGATAAATAGGGTGTAATGTCCCGCTTCACTTTCCATAAATTTTCTATAAAAACGACGCATATATTCATCGTCTAATCCTTCGCTTAAACGTTTAAATCTTTCGCAACTTCTTGCTTCAATCAAAGCCATCGTTAATAATCGATCTAAAAAGCGATTTTCAACACTACCGTCTTTTGTTTGAAATTCAAGTAAATTATTTACATATTCATCTTTGCGTTGTTTGCCCAATTGCAATCCACGTTTGTTGAGTTCGGCTAAAACCATTCTAAAATGGCCCCATTCTTCAGTTACGATAGGGGCTAGTTGTTCTACCATTTCTACACGGTCGGGATAACGTTGTATTAACGAGATGCAGGTAGTTGCTGCTTTTTGTTCGCAATAGGCATGATCGGTGAGTACTTCTTCCATTTGAATTTCGGCTAAATTTACCCAGCGCGGATCTGTAGGAAGTTGTAAACCTAATATGTTTTTTACATCAATGCTATAGTCGTTCATACCGTAAAATTATTGATTCCAATAATTTTATGGCAAAAGATTTTAAGAAAGAAGATCAGGAAATCAGAAATAAATAAAGTTTATATAGATAATTTGCACATCTCATTTCTTTTACAAATTGGCTAATACAATTTTACTATATTCGTAGCGGTGCTCCAGTAACGATTCACTGCTTATATTTCTTCATTATGAGAATAATTCCACTTGTAATTTTTACAACCCTTACCGTAGGTTTGGTATTCATACTAAATACAAAAACGGTAATTCCGGCTCCGTTAGGTAAATTATTAAGTCCGCAACATGGTATTTGGCAAAATGCAGACAATCGAAACAAAGATTTTAGCCTGAATTTGCAAAATGACCAACTAAAGGGGCAGGTTGATGTTTACCTGGATGATCGTTTAGTCCCGCATGTATTTGCCACCAACGGGCAGGATGTATATTTTGTTCAAGGTTATTTGCATGCAAAATTTCGCCTTTGGCAGATGGAATTGCAAACCCATGCTGCTGCTGGCAGGGTTTCAGAAATTATTGGCTCTAAAGGGTTACATCATGATCGAGAATTTAGAAGATTAGGAATGGGCTATGCCGCTGAACAATCTTTAAAAGAAATGGAAACGGATGCACAAACCAAATCTACCTTAGATGCTTATACGGCAGGTGTAAATGCTTATATCAATAGTTTGAAAGCAAGTCAATTACCGATTGAGTATAAGTTGATTGGTTATCAACCGGAACTATGGACTAATTTAAAGACGGCCTTATTTTTAAAGTACATGTCGTATGATTTAGCCGGGCATGATAACGACTTTGAAATGACCAATGCGCATCAGTATTTTAATAAGGAAGATTTTGCGTTGTTATATCCTAACACGCAAGATTCGTTAGATCCAATTATTCCTAAAGGCGCCGGTTATCCCGAGGCAAAAGTAAAACCGATTGCCCCTGTTATTGCAGATTCTGCTTACTTTGATAACAAATCAGAACTTGCATCTTTCCAACATAATAATCCCGATAAAGACAATGGCTCTAATAACTGGGCTGTAGCCGGATCAAAAACAAAAACGGGCGCTCCAATTTTGTGTAATGATCCTCACTTAGGTTTAAACCTTCCGTCTTTATGGTTTGAAATGCAATTGAGTACACCTGAATATAATGCTTATGGTGCCACTTTCCCCGGTGCACCGGGTGTAATTATTGGTTACAATGATTCGTGTGCATTTGGTTTTACAAATGGAGGAAGAGATGTAAAAGATTATTATGCCATTCAATTTAAAGATGCTAGTAAAAAAGAATATTTGTTTAATGGCAATTGGTTACAAACTGATCTTAGAGTTGAACAGATTAAAATAAAAGACTCTCTTACTTTTGTAGATACTGTTGCTTATACGGTTTTTGGTCCGGTGATGTATGAACCAAGCTTTAATGCCAACGATCAAACCCGTAAAAAATATTATGCTTTACGTTGGACAGCGCATGATCCGGGCAATGAAATTAAAATGTTTTTATTGTTAGATAAAGCGAAGAATTATGCCGATTATACAGAAGCTGCACAGTATTTAAAAACACCCGGTCAAAACTGCATTTTTGCATGCAAAGACGGTGATATTGCTTTACGTACACAAGGTAATTGGCCTGCAAAATGGAAGGGGCAGGGCGATTTTGTGATGCCGG
>JBJOQA010000094.1:0-9154 GCA_046050225.1 Bacteroidota bacterium
CAACAGCAACAACATTACGCACAAAAGGTACCTTGTATCAAGGTGACGCTGATGCAGGTACCATTACGGTTCAACCAAATAAATGGGAAGCTGTTGGTAACGTATATGCTTCGGCAATCGATTGGACCAAACTTCAAAAATCAGGCGGTTTGTCTGGAACTTTCTACCTATGGGATCCTAAAGCCGGTAATAACACTGTATTAGGTGCTTACCAAACATTTAGCCCATTAAGTGGAATTGCTCAAGGTGGTTATGTACCATTCTTGCCTGGTAGTTTCGGTTCGGGAACTGTTTCTGATCCATTTGTATCCAATAAGTTGATTGAATCTGGTCAAGCATTTATGGTTACTGCAGCAGGTACTGCCGGTAGCGTAACTTTAGTTGAGGCTGCAAAAGTTGCAGGAAATGGTAGAAATGTATTCAGACCAAGTGCACCATTGAATGAAATCCAACAATTCAAAGCAAACCTTTACAGTGTATCTGCAAACGGCAATACATTGGTGGATGGTAACTTGGAAGTGTTTGATGATGGATTCGCAGCAACTGTTGATGGTGCTGATGCGATTAAATTCCCTAATTCTGGTGAAAACTTTGGTATCCTGAATGATAATCACAAATTGGTTGTTGATGCTCGTCCACGTGTAACAATTAAAGATACATTGGCGTTCGAAATATGGAACATGAATCAACAAACCTATAGATTAGAGTTCTTACCAACAGCGATGAATGTACCTGGTTTAAGTGCTACTCTACAAGATAATTACTTGAATACCAATACGCCTATCAGTTTGGCGGGTGAAGTAGTTAATCATGATTTCGTAATTGATGCGAATAGTGCTTCTAAAGACATTCATCGTTTCAGAATCGTGTTCACTCAAGCGCCAACTGCTCCGCTTCCGGTAAGCTTTATCAGCTTAAGTGCTAATCATACCGGTGCAGCTATTAAAGTTGATTGGAAAGTGGCAGGTGAAAGAGGTATCAGTCGTTATGAAGTTGAACGTTCAGCAGACGGCAGAACTTTTGGTTCAATTGGTAATGTAACAGCAACCGGAAACAATGTTTCTAGAGACTTGGATTACACTTGGTTAGATGCTACACCGTTAAGCGGAACAAGCTTCTACCGCGTGAAGAGTATCGGAAATGCCGGTGAAGTTAAATACACCAATATTGTTAGAGTTCAAATCGGAAACGTTAAACCTGCTTACACGATTTCTCCAAATCCGGTAGAAGGTTCAACAGTTAACGTTCAATTCAAAAACCAACCTAAAGGAAGATATAACCTGAATTTGGTTACTAACGATGGAAGAACTATCTTTACAACCATTGCTGAACATGTTGGTGGAAATAGTACACAAATCATAAATCTGCCTTCAGTTATCGCACGTGGAGCATATCAGTTAGAAATTATTGCTCCCGATAACACAAAGCAAGTACAAACATTATTTATTAATACAACCAAATAATCAACAAAATGAATCTTTTAAAAAGCACTTCAGTTATGAATTTGACTAAAAAACTGTCTCTTGCTTTAGCTTTTGCAATGATGATTCCTGGTGCGGCTATTTGCCAAGGTATTCCCGGACCTGGTGAAGGCGGTGGCGGCGGTAGTCCGGATGGTGTTCCATTCGATAGCAATATGAACCTCATCTTTCTTGCAATTGGATTACTATTTGCTGCGGTTGTAGTAATTAAGCAAGTTCAAAAGAAAAAAGCAACAGCTTAATTTTAGTTGTTTTGTAATGCATATCCAAAGAGCACCTGTTTCAGGTGCTCTTTGGTGTGTCTATAGGCATCAAAATATTCTTTATGCAAATTGAATATAGATCTTGTAATCCTGAATTCGTTTATCCGTTTACGATTTCAAAAGGAACAAAAACTCATCAACCAACCTTTATTGTAAAACTGCAGCATTTTGCATGGCAAGGCTTTGGAGAAGCACCGGCGATCAATTACTATAATGTAACTGTTGAAAAAATGATCGCTGAGCTTGAAATGAAAAGGAAATTTATCGAAAAATTTGCCTTTACAGATCCTGATAGATTTTGGCACTTTTTACACCATCTATTTCCTAACAATCCCTTTTTAGTTTGCGCATTGGATATGGCCGGTTGGGATCTTTATGCCAAATTCAAAAAACAGCCCCTACATCAACTGCTTAAATTGAATATAAATGATGCTCCTAATACAGATTATACCATTGGTATTGATAGTGTAGATAGGATGGTAGAAAAAATGAAAGCAAATCCTTGGCCAATTTATAAAGTAAAAGTTGGAGTACCGGGGGATATTGAAATGGTTAAGGCACTTCGTGAAAATACAAATGCTAAAATTAGAGTAGATGCAAATGCCGGTTGGTCTTTAGCCGAAGCCATTGAAAAAGTGCCCCAATTAAAAGTCCTTGATGTTGAGTTTATTGAACAGCCCTTGGCAAAAGATAATTGGGATGGAATGCGCGAACTGCTTAACCAAAATTTTGGTATTCCATTTTTTGCAGATGAAAGCTGTGTTAATGAAAAGGATGTTGAAAAATGTAAAGGATATTTTAACGGAATCAATATCAAACTCACAAAATGCAGCGGTATTACCCCTGCTTTACGCATGATAAAAAATGCGCGTTCACTCGGTTTACAAGTTATGTTGGGATGCATGAATGAAAGTTCAATCGGTTCAGCTGCAATGGCGCATTTATCACCTTTAGTAGATTATTTAGATATGGATGGGCCATTATTGTTAAAAGAAGATTTAGCAACAGGATTAACGATAAACCCTGATAAAATAAGCGTTTCAGGTGAATTTGGTTTGGGAATTCAGCCCACAATTTTTTAATTTTTTTGGTTTTTTAATTTTTACCCCCTTATTTTGTATTTAATAATGAAACAATTAAACCATATGCATCATCATTTTGCTAGCCCAACGGGTGAGCTATATTGATGTGTATGTAACAAACATATTTTCAAAGGGCTTGCCAAACGGCGAGCCCTTTTTATTTTAAATTTATTATGATGCTAAAAATTGCAATCCAAAAATCCGGTCGCTTGTATGATGACTCGGTACGACTTTTAAAAGAGTGTGGCATTGACATTAATAACGGGAATAAACAACTGAAAGCTGTGGCAAGTAATTTCCCTTTAGAACTGTTTTTTTTGCGCGACGATGATATTCCGCAGTATGTTTGCGACGGTGTGGCCGACATCGGTATTGTGGGCGAAAATGTAGTGCTGGAAAAAGCAAAACAATTAACCAAGGTAGCCAATTTGGGATTTGGCAAATGCCGATTATCGATTGCGGTTCCTAAGGCAGAGTCCTATACCGGAATTGGTTGGTTGGAAGGCAAAAAAATTGCGACCTCTTACCCAGTTATTTTAAAAAACTATTTACAACAAGCACAAATAAAAGCAGAAGTGCACGAAATTAGTGGCTCTGTTGAAATTGCTCCGGGGATAGGTTTAGCCGATGCAATCTGTGATTTGGTTAGTAGTGGCAGTACCTTGTTTACCAATGGACTAAAAGAAACCGCAATCGTTCTGCAATCGGAGGCAATCTTAGTGGCCAATAATCATTTAACTGATCTGCAAAAGCAAACCCTCGAAAAATTACAATTACGAATAAGCGCTGTTCAAAAAGCACGTAACAGTAAATACATCATGCTCAATGCGCCCGATCATCAATTAAAAAATATAATTGCACTATTACCCGGCATGAAAAGTCCAACTATCGTTCCCCTTGCTGAGGCCGGTTGGAGTAGCGTGCAAAGCGTTGTAAAGGAGAATGATTTTTGGGAGGTGATAGAAAAACTAAAGGCATTTGAAGCGGAAGGAATTATCGTATTACCTATTGAAAAGATGATTGTTTAACCAACACAATTTTATGAAGCTATTTCAACATCCTGATAAAAAAGATTGGAAACAAATCATCCAACGTCCAATTGCTAACCCTTTTGAACTTGAATCAAAGGTGCAAGCAATCATTGATACGGTTAAAGAAAATGGAGATGCTGCCCTTTATAAATTTGCCGAACAATTTGATAAAGTTCAATTGAGCAGGTTACAAGTAACTGCTTCCGAAATTGAACAAGCGGTTTCTAAAATACAACCTGATATAAAGGAAGCTATTGAGCTAGCCATTCAAAATATTCAAACATTTCACAGTTCCCAAAAAATGGTTGAACCAAGGGTTGAAACAATGCCCGGCGTTACTTGCTATCGCAAATCAGTGGGGATAGAAAAAGTAGGATTATATATTCCGGGAGGAACGGCTCCATTATTTTCTACGCTTTTAATGCTAGCTATCCCTGCCCAAATTGCCGGCTGTAAACAATTAGTGGTTTGTACGCCTAGTAATCAACAGGGGGAAGTAAATGAAGTGATTTTGTACATTGCACAACGACTAGGCCTAAATGAAGTTTATAAAATTGGCGGGGTGCAAGCCATTGCTGCAATGGCATTCGGCACCGAAACCATTCCTGCGGTTGATAAAATATTTGGCCCCGGCAATCAATACGTTACCTGCGCTAAGCAATTGGTGAATCGTTTTGGTATTGCCATTGACATGCCGGCCGGACCAAGCGAGGTTGCCATTTTTGCCGACGATACTTGCATTCCTTCATTTGTTGCGGCAGATTTGTTGAGTCAGGCCGAACACGGCATCGATAGCCAAGTATTATTGGTTACTACGAATTCAACATTGGCGCAATTAATTATCGACCAAGTGTATCAACAATTGCAAAATTTATCGCGAAAAGAAATTGCAACAATTTCCATTCAGAATAGCGTTGCGTTGGTTGTTCAAGATGAGTTGGAAGCCATGGAATTGCTAAACTTATATGCACCCGAACATCTAATTCTGGCAACTAATCATGCAGTACAACTTGCCGAATTAGTTATCAATGCAGGTAGTGTTTTCTTAGGAAACTTTGCACCTGAAAGTGTAGGTGATTACGCATCCGGAACCAATCATACCTTGCCTACCAATGGTTATGCAAATGCTTACAGCGGAGTAAGTGTAGATAGCTTCGTTAAAAAAATCACGTTTCAACAACTGAACCCGCAAGGGCTTTCTGCTATCGGCCCCGCAGTTCAAACGATGGCATTGGCCGAAGGGTTGGATGCGCACGAACAAGCCGTAACGGTTCGGTTAAACTATATCAATAATCTTTCTAAAAAAAGTTAAATGGAATTAGCATTTAAAGGGCTCGACCCGTTAGTTCGTCATAATATCAAGCAACTGCAGCCTTATTCGTCTGCAAGGCACGAGTTTACCGGCAAGGCTTCCGTTTTTTTGGATGCGAATGAAAATAGTTTTGGTTCTCCCGCCAATCCGTTTTCAGAACCATCTAATTATAATCGCTATCCCGACCCATTGCAATGGCAACTCAAATTTCAATTGACACGCATTAAGGGCGTTCCTGCCGAAAATATATTTATCGGCAATGGCAGCGATGAAGTGATCGATTTAGCGTACCGCATTTTTTGTAATCCGGGCATCGATAATGTAATTGTTTGCCCACCTACTTATGGCATGTACAAAGTTAGTGCTGCCATTAACGATGTTGAAGTGAGAACAGTACCACTTACACCTAATTTTCAGTTGGATGTTGATGGCGTCGCGATGGCTGTAGATGAACATACCAAATTGATTTTTATTTGTTCTCCCAATAATCCCACCGGCAATTGCATGAACCGAGAGGATGTTGAAATGATTCTGAATAATTTTGCCGGTATCGTGGTAATTGATGAAGCCTATATTAACTACGCTCGTCATCATTCGTTTATAAAAGAGTTATTAGACTATCCCAATTTGATTGTAATGCAAACACTTTCAAAAGCCTGGGGAATGGCGGCATTACGCTTGGGATTGTGCTATGCTTCTATGGATGTGATTGATTTGTTCAATAACGTTAAACCGCCTTACAACGTAAACGAAGCTTCGCAAACTATTGCATTGGAAGCGCTTAAAAATACCGACCAAATTAATACCTGGATTAAAGCTGTTTTGCAGCAGCGCGATTGGTTGGTTCAACAATTACGTGTGTTTAAAAACGTTATACAAATATTTCCTTCTGAAGCTAATTTTATTTTGGTTCAATTTGAGGATGGAGATGCGGTTTATAATTATCTAGCTGCCAATGGCATCGTTGTGCGTAATCGTGGCAAAGAACTTAATTGTAATAATTGTTTGCGGATAACCGTTGGCACGGAAGCAGAAAATAAATTACTCATACAAACACTTGAAGCATATGTCTCTTAAAAAGCGCTTATTATTTGTTGATCGTGATGGAGTTTTAATAAAGGAAGCACCGCCTACCTATCAAATTGATGACTTTGCAAAATTACAATTTTTTCCGGGCGTATTTACTTGGTTGGGTAAGATTGCAACTGAATTGGATTATACTTTGATTATGGTGTCTAATCAAGATGGATTGGGTACTGATTCTTTTCCCGAAGCCCAATTTTGGCCCATTCAAAATTTCATTGTGGATAGTTTGGCTGCTGAAGGAATTCGATTTGAGAATATACATATCGACCCTAGTTTTGATCACGAACAAAAGCCTACCCGCAAACCCGGAACCGGTATGCTTACTCAGTATTTCGATACAGAACAATATGATTTGGCTCAATCAGTTGTAATAGGAGATCGTGTAACAGATATGCAGTTGGCCGCAAACTTAGGCTGCAAGGCTATTTGGTTAAATGCAGAGCCCACACTGGCTAAGGGTTTTGATCAATTACCGACTTCAACACAACAGGTAATTTTGTTGCAAACCAATCAATGGGAAGATGTTTATGATTACCTAAAATTGCCTCCTCGTAAAGTTGTACACAGCCGTAAAACCAACGAAACCGATATTCAAATTGAGTTGAATTTAGATGGAACGGGTATTGCCAATATTCAAACAGGACTAGCTTTTTTTGATCATATGCTCGATCAGCTTTCCCGCCATGGCGGAATTGATTTAACGCTCACTTGCAAAGGTGATTTACATATTGACGAACATCACAGCATTGAAGATACTGCCATCGCATTAGGTGAAGCTTTTGAGTTAGCCTTGAAGAATAAGCGAGGGATGGAACGCTATGGTTTTTTATTACCGATGGATGATTGCTTAGCGCAAGTGGCCATTGATTTTGGCGGAAGAAGTTGGTTGGTTTGGGATGCAAATTTCAAGCGCGAAAAAATTGGCGAAATGCCTACCGAAATGTTTCTTCATTTCTTCAAATCATTTAGTGATGCAGCAAAATGCAATTTAAATATTAGCGCATCGGGTGAAAATGAACATCACAAAATTGAATCTATTTTTAAGGCATTTGCTAAGGCTATAAAAATGGCAATAAAAAGAGATCGAAATAATAACGCATTACCCAGCACGAAAGGCGTACTATGAAAACAGTAATCATACAATATAATGCCGGTAATACCGCAAGTGTTCAGTTCGCTTTGCAACGCATTGGTGTTGATGCGGTGGTTACCGATGATATTGATTTAATAAAAGCTGCCGATCGTGTTATATTTCCCGGAGTTGGGCATGCGCAAGCAGCGATGCAGTACTTAAAGGAAAAACAATTAGCAACAGTACTCACACAATTAAAACAACCTGTTTTGGGTATCTGTTTGGGGCAACAATTAATGTGTCAATTTTCAGAAGAAGGTGCTACCCCATGTTTGGGTGTTTTTGATGAAGAGGTGAAGTTGTTTAAGGTGGCACCGCTTAAGGTTCCATTAGTGGGCTGGCATCAATTGCATCAAACTTCAACACTGTTGTTTGAAGATGTACCTGATGGTAGTTATGTATATGCCGTGCATAGTTACTACTGCGCCTTAGGAGAACATACAGCTGCAACCGGATTTTATGGTCACGCTTATAGTGCTGCTTTACAACGCGATAATTTTTACGCCGTGCAATTTCATCCTGAAAAATCCGGAAAAGTTGGTGAACAAATTTTGAACAATTTTATTTTTCGAACATGACGATTATACCCGCAATTGATTTAATAAATGGGTGTTGCGTACGACTTACCCAAGGAGATTATCACCAGCAAAAAACATACAACAGCAATCCCGTTGAAGTGGCATTGGCTTTTGAAAAGGCCGGTATAAAAAGATTACACGTTGTTGATTTAGATGGAGCAAAACAAGGGCGCTTAATTAATTTACCTGTTTTGAAAGCAATTGCCGATACAACCAATTTGATTATTGATTTTGGTGGCGGCATTAAAACGCAAGAGGATGTTGAACAAGTACTTGAGGCAGGAGCAGCAATGGCCACCATTGGTTCAATCGCTGTTAAACAGCCCGCGTTGGTGCAGGAATGGATTCGTTTGTTTGGCGCTAATAAAATTTTGTTGGGTGCCGATGTATTGAATGGTACCATTCGTGTGAACGGCTGGCAGCAAGATTCAGGAATTCAATTGTTCAACTTTTTAAATGAAATGTTGCATGCCGGAATCACACAGTTTTTTTGTACAGATATAAGTAAAGATGGATTGTTGCAAGGACCGGCAATTACTTTGTACCAACAAATTAAAGAAAAGTATCCGCAACTGTTTTGCATTGCGAGTGGTGGTGTTAGCAATTTTAACGATCTAGTTTTATTAAAAGCTGCTGGCTGCGATGCCGCCATTGTTGGAAAAGCCTTTTATGAAGGACATATCACTTTAGATGAATTAATACAAATAGAAAATGAGTCCTGAACTAACAGCTAATGCTACACGAAATACATTATGCAAGCGAATTATTCCTTGTTTGGATATTCGCGATGGCAGGGTGGTAAAAGGCATTCAATTTGAAGCCATTCGCGATGCAGGTAACCCGGTTGAATTAGCGCAACGCTACGCACAATTGGGTGCCGACGAATTGGTTTTTTTGGATATTACAGCTACGGTTGAAAAGCGAAAAACAATGGCTGCATTGGTTCATTCTATTGCATCGCACATCAATATTCCATTCACGGTGGGTGGAGGCATCAGTAGTTACGAAGATGTGGCAGTGCTGATGCAACACGGTGCGGATAAGATTTCGGTTAATACCGCTGCATTTAAAAGACCAACGTTACTCACCGAGATTGCCAATAGATATGGGAGTCAATGTGCTGTGTTGGCCATTGATACTCGCCAAGAAGCAGATGGCAAATGGTATGTGTATTTAAATGGAGGAAGAA
>JBJOQA010000095.1:0-4445 GCA_046050225.1 Bacteroidota bacterium
CAAACAGGTGAAATTACCGGCTATATTGCTATTCATAAAGACATTACTGATCGCGTTTTATTAGACCAACAATTACAAAAAATAAACCACCAACTTGAACAACAAGTTGCTGATAAAACAGCCGAAATTCAAAATATGGTTGAACGCATCAGCGATGTGTTTGTAGCAGTAGATAACGATTGGAACTATACATATGTAAATAGCAAAACCTCCGAATTACTAAAAATTCCCACCGGTTTTTTGATTGGCAGAAATGTATGGGAATTATTTCCGCACTACAAAAACAAACGCCTGCATCTAATTGCAGAAGAAGCAAAAGCAAAACAAGAATATCGATTTTTTGAAGTTTATATCGATTTACTCGACCATTGGGCTGATGCACATATTTATCCATCTCCTACCGGTTTGTCTATCTATTTTAAAGATACCACCGAAAAAAAACGTGCCGAAGCCGAAGTGCGGCAAAGTGAACGCAAACTGCAAAAAACCCTATCTACTATTCAGTTGCTTGCACATTTAAGCAAGGAATTGAGTCAAGCAAATTCTCTTACTCAAATTAACGAATCGGCTGTGCATGCCATGCAACAGGCATCCGGCACCAAGGCAATTGTTTTACAATTATATAACGAATCTAATAATCTGAAGGTTGTAAGCTTTGAAAATTGCACAAAGCAACTCGCAGATGTTGTTGAAACATTTGATAGCTGGTTAACTTGTTTGCCCCAGTCGTACATAGCAGCGGAAGTTGGAGAAACGTGGATTCAACCCTTACAGCAACCCATGCAAGCTTCAGGTTTTAATGCAGTAAAATTTATTCCTATTTGCAGTCCGGATAAAACATTGGGCTGCTTCATTCTATTTTACGATAGTATTCAAGTTGAACAAGTTGCCACTAAGGAACTAACGGAAACCATTGCACGAGATGTAGCATTTGCCATAAAAGAAAAGCAGTCTTCCTTAGACGTAATTACATCACGCAAAAAATATAAACTACTTTTTGATTTCAATCCAATGCCGATGTGGATGATTTCTTTGCCCAATGAACAGTTTATCGACGTAAACGATGCTGCTATTAGAGAATATGGATTTAGCAGGGCGGAGTTTTTACAAATGAAGAGCACCCAAATTATTGAACCACCGGCAGCCGGTAATACATTGGCCAACCCGGTCAATCATTCAACGCAAGAACAAGTTCAAATATGTACCTGCCGCAAAAAGAACGGCGTACTGCATCGCGTTGAGTTATTTTCTCATAATTTGGAATATGAGGGTGTTCAAGTTAGATTAGTTTTAGCCAATGATATCGAACAAAAGCTACTAGCAGAAGAAGGTTTGCAACAATCTTATGAAGAGATTCGACAATTAGCCACCCATTTACAAAATATTAGAGAAGAAGAACGTGCCCATATTGCACGAGAAATTCACGATGAACTAGGACAACAATTAACCGGCTTAAAAATGTATGTTTCCTGGCTATACAAAAAATCGCAGCCGGTAAAAACTGAATTAGAAGAAAAATTTATGGCTACCATTAATCTGGTGGAAGATACGATTCAGTCGGTACGAAAAATTAGCACCGAATTGAGGCCAAGCATGCTCGATGACCTAGGGTTGGTAGCAGCATTAGAATGGCAAAGCGCCGAATTTGAAAAACGCTTTGGTATTAATACCGAGTTTAGTTCCACCATCACGCATGTACCTTTTCCTGATCAGTATAAAACCGGATTATTTCGAATTTTTCAGGAGTCGCTAACCAATGTAGCCCGACACGCCGGGGCTACCCGAGTTGTATGCACCTTGGCGCAGGCAAATAATAATATTCTACTTACCATTTCAGATAATGGTAATGGTTTTTCACCATTAGAAAAAGAGTCGAACAAAACCTTTGGCCTATTTGGCATGAAGGAAAGAACCTTGGCCATGGGTGGCAATTTTGAAATAAAAAGTTTACCGGGCGCAGGCACATCCATTTTAATCACAGTACCTTTATTGCAATAAAGCCATACAATTTTAGATAGCATGATTCGAATTTTAATTGCCGACGATCATACCGTAGTGCGCAAAGGCGTGAAGCAAATATTAGCGGAGGAATTTACGCAAGCAGAGATTCATGAGGTAGAAAATGCAGCCGAACTCATTAAAAAAGTAATCAAAGAAAAATGGAGTGTGGTTATTTCTGATTTGTCGATGCCCGGCAAAAGCGGTCTAGAAGCATTACAAGAAATTAAACAATTGCGCCCCGATTTACCCGTATTAATTTTAAGTATACATCCAGAAGAACAATATGCCATTCGCGTATTGCGTGCGGGAGCTTCGGGTTATTTGCGAAAAGACATCGTACCCGATGAACTGGTAAATGCCGTACACAAATTACTAAGCGGAAAAAAATACATCACTTTATCGATCGCCGAAAAGATTGCGGACGCCTTTAATAATGATAAGGAAGCCTTACCACATGAAAGCCTGAGCGATAGAGAGTTAAATGTTTTTAAAATGCTGGCCTCCGGAAAAGCCGTTTCAGAAATTGCAGAATCCCTAAGTTTAAGCGTAACTACAGTAAGTACTTATCGAAGTAGAATTATGAGTAAAATGAATATGAAAACTAATACTAATCTTACGCTTTATGCCATGGAACATAGCCTACTTTAATAGGTAAACCCTTGTGTGCTATTCATTTTGACGTATATTTACAGAGCAGGTTTTGCAACTAATTCCGTTATCCCATGTTATCCAATTCAACAACACTACCAATTAACATATTTGTATGAAAAGGATTTACACCTTTTTTTTAAGCCTAGCTTTTGCTGCCGTTTGCAATTATACGCATGCGCAAAATTCGGTATTGGTCAACTTTGGCAGTAGTACCTGTTCGGTAGCTACACAACCCAGCTTTACACTTATTAAAAATCCATTAGGCGTTACGCCGATTTTATTATCTGATTGCAGTATGACCACTCAATTGCCTGATTTTTTCAGCGTATTTGTGGCCTATAATCCTAAAAACAATAAAGTTTATATCGCAGATGTACGAAGTGGGATACAAACAAAGATATGGGTACTCGATATTGGATTACCCAGTCAAATAGGTTGCCCCATTACCATCCCCGCCACCCCAACCTATACCTACAGCTACGTTTCTAACAATTTTGAATTTGATAACAATGGAGATTTATGGTCTTTTTCTAATTTCAACTCCTTTACCGGACAATGTAATTTGGATAAATTTGACGTAAATACGGGCTTAGTTATTAATTCTCGTACACTTCAATTTCCTGCCGGTAATTTTCCCAATACCATTAGCAGTGGTGATCTTTGTATTTTGCCTAATGGCCGAATGTTTGCTACTTTAGGCGCAGGCCCGTCCCGTTTATACGAAATCACCAATTATAGTGGCAACACAACGGCCAATGCTACCTTTTTAACACAACTACCTCAAGATTGCTTCGGTATTGCCTATTTAAACGGCCAATTAGAAGTTACCGGTAATGATTTTTCTGCAGGATGTTATTATTTCGACTATGATATTAGTACCGGGGCTTTAGGTACCCAAAAACCATTTCAAGTAGGCAATTCCCCTATCGACAATACGAGTTTTACTCCGGCTATTGGTTGTACCAAAAGACTCCTTAACGCCAATGCCGTAAATAGTAATACCTATGATCTTACCTACGAAATTTATGTAGAAAATATGGGGAATGTTATTTTAAACAACCTCAATATTTCCGACAACTTAACGGCTACTTTTGGTGCTGGCAACGTTTCCAATGTTCAGGCAAGTTTTGTAAGTGGTTTTAATGCCGCCAACCTGAGTTTGAATCCAAGTTTTAATGGCACAACCAATACTAGTTTACTAGCTGCCAATCAAAATTTACCCAATCGCATTTTACTCAATACCGATTATCTTTTCAAAATTCAAGTTAGTTGCAGGGCCACCAATTTGCAACCGAATATCACCTATTTAAATCGTGCTATCTGTACGGGCAATATCGGCGCTTCCAATGCCAATACGTTGGTTAATGTAATTGACAGTAGCAATAACGGACAAAGCAACGCTGTTGACCCCAATAACAATGGAAATGCAAATGAACTGAACGAAAACATTCCTACGCCTTTCAGCTTTGGATTAGTACCGGTTAAGTTTATTGGCGTATCGGCTACATTGGTTAATAATCATAAATCAACGGTTCAATGGCAGGTAGCCACGCCAATGATTGATGCACAAAAATTTGAGGTAGAATTTAGTAGAGATGGGCGCGGTTGGCAGTCATTAGGAAGCATCGCAATTACCAATAATCGACAAGGTAATTATCAATTTACTCATCCAAATTTGCCGGAAGGAATGCTGTATTATCGCATTCGACAAACAGATATAGACGGTAGTTATATATTTAGCAATACGGTGTTGTTGCGCAATATTGGTACCGGGGGCAGCTTGGTGGTTTATC
>JBJOQA010000096.1:0-2998 GCA_046050225.1 Bacteroidota bacterium
TGTACCACTACATCTGCTGCGCAGAGATAATTACGTACTTCACTATCCGGAATAAAATCTGTTTTTAAAATCAACTGATCGGCAATATTGGTTTGTTGAATTTGCGCATCATACGCTGCACGATCTTCATAAAATTCGCCGGCCACTAAGAGTTTTACGGGCTGCCCGTTTACTTGATAGTCTTTTAAATGTTGCATGGCTTCAAACAAAATATCCAAGCCTTTGTACTTTCTAATGAAGCCAAAAAATAACAGTATTTTTTGATTAGGTTCAATACCAATCGCCGCACGTGCTGCTTCCACACTCATTTTTTCGCCAAAATTATCATACAATGGATGCGGTACAAATTGTGCCGGTTTACCCGCTGCAAATTGCGGCAAATCGCTCAACACTTTTTCACTCATGGTGATAAAGGCATCCACCGGTTTTACAAAATAACGGGTGAATGGTCCGTCGCCGGGGCGTTTTTCGTGCGGAATAATATTATCGGCAATACATACCACTTTGGTATGCTTATTCTTTTTTACACAACGTAAAATGGTTCCCAAGCAGGGCCCCATAAAGGGTAACCAATAACGTACTACAATAATATCGGGCCTTAATTTTTTGAGTCGATTACCAACGGTCAACCAATTCAGCGGATTTACCGAGTTGATGCAAACCTGAATATTAATATCAGTAGGCGCCGGTTCGGTTGAATATTGGGTAGTACCCGGAAACAAAAAGCCGGGATATTGTAATGAAAAAGTGTAAATGGCTACTTCACTGCCTTCTGCCGCAAATTGGCGCGCCAAGCGCTCATCATACGATGCCAAGCCCCCGCGTAAGGGGTGTGCCGGACCAATAATTACTACAGAACGAGCCATGAAAAATATTTTCGTTTATGATAGTACGTTAGTCGCCCAAACGTTCTTCAATTAAATAAAAATTTCGATCGCCGGCATTACGTGCAATTAACTCGCCTAAAAATCCGGCAAGAAATAATTGTGTACCAATTACCAACGAAATAATACCCACATAAAACAATGGTCTATCCGTCATATTAAATTGCGAGTAGAATATTTTTGCGGCAAATAAATAAATCCAAATACAAAAGCCTGCAAAGAAAACCAAGCTGCCCCACAGGCCAAAAATATGCATCGGTTTTTTGCCAAATTTGCCCATGAACATGATGCTGAACAAATCTAAAAAGCCATTCACAAAACGATTTAAGCCAAACTTGGTAACACCATATTGGCGTGCGCGATGCTCCACCACTTTTTCGGTAATCTTTCTAAATCCGGCCCATTTGGCGAGTAATGGAATATAACGATGCATTTCGCCGTACACTTCAATACTCTTTACCACTTTCAATTTATAGGCTTTTAATCCGCAATTAAAATCGTGTAAATGTATTCCGCTTACGCGGCTGGCCGTAAGGTTAAATAATTTAGAAGGTAAATTTTTGGTTAGTTTATTGTCGTAACGTTTTTTCTTCCAACCGCTCACAATGTCAAAACCATCGTTCATGATCATATTGTAGAGTTCGGGTATTTCATCCGGACTATCCTGCATATCCGCATCCATCGTAATCACCACGTTACCATGAGCAGCTTTAAAACCTTCATTTAATGCGGCGCTTTTACCATAGTTACGTTGAAATTTTATCCCTCTTACTTGTGGAATTTTTTGGTGTAAGTCTTGTATTACTTTCCACGAATTATCGGTACTACCATCATCCACCATAATTACTTCGTAGTTATAGTGATGCGCTTGCATTACGCGGTCAATCCAGGCCGCTAATTCCGGTAAACTTTCATCCTCATTAAATAAAGGAACGACTACGGTAATATCCATCATAATTTTTTTGTTATCGGCGATAGTGCTGGCTGCAACTTCGGTGGCGTCGCACTCTTCAACAGGAGTGCAAGGCCGGGCAAGCAAAACGTTCGCCGCTGTTATTAAGCATTTGATCGGTGGCTTTTTAAGCC
Source organism: Bacteroidota bacterium (assembly GCA_046050225.1). Lineage (GTDB taxonomy): Bacteria > Bacteroidota > Bacteroidia > Chitinophagales > Chitinophagaceae > Ferruginibacter. The sequence continues at coordinate 1,971 of JBJOQA010000096.1, forward strand.
TGCGGTTATCAACGAAACCAAGGCACCTAAAATTAGGTGACGAAATATAGCCGACGAAACCATGATCGGCATAAATAATTTGCGCAATTGGGCTTCATTGTTCGCAATTTCTTGCGGAGTATGATTGCCTTCTTTGATGATTAATTGGGTGTTTTCTGCAATACGTGTATCTCTAAAAGCCGTATTGTAGGTAAAGAATATAAACGTATAAATGGCCATGATAAAAGCAACGGTAGCAAAGGCCTTAAAACCCTGATTGAAATAATGTTTCAATTTGGCGGGTTCTTCTGTTTTATGTTGATAGTTTAATATGGCGGCAACTACACCCAAGGTAAATACGCCATACACTACAAAATTAAAATTATGTTCAAGTGGAAGATGCAAAACATAGTAAGCAACTAATTGCAAACCTATCATTGCCGCCGCCGTAATGGCACCAATTACGGGTGCTGTTAATTTTTTCATAGGTCAAAATAAGAATGATGATGATAAATGGTGCCTATTACTTTTCCTTTCAAAGCTTTGTCAAAAAAAGCAGAATTTTTTGATTTAGAATGCCAATTGGAAGCAGAAAAGGTTACCGGCATTTCTGGATTAAAAATGGTTAAACAAGCCATGGCGCCTGGCTCTAAGACAGGCTCGGTTAGTTTAAATATTTTTCGGGGTTTGCTGGTTAAACTTTCAATAATGGCATCTAATGCATCTTGCGCATGTAATGCGGTATTAACGGCTGCAAAAACCGTTTCCAAGCTGCTCATGCCGTTTTTAGCATATTCAAATTCGCAAAGCTTTTGGTCGATGCCTTGTGGTTGATGATGACTTGCAAAACAATCAATAGTGCCATCCAACAAGCCTGCTTGCAAAGCTGCACGGTCGGTCGGTGTACGCAAGGGGGGATTGATTTTTAAATTTGAATCGTAATCTCTTAAATCTTCATCGCTAAAAAATAAATGTGCGGGTGAAACCGAACAAGTAACGGCAACACCTGCAGCTTTTGCTTTTCTAATATGTTCAACAGCGCTTGCGGT
>JBJOQA010000097.1:0-7944 GCA_046050225.1 Bacteroidota bacterium
AGGCAATATTATTATTCGTACTGCTTACACCGAATTTGGTAATATGAGTAAGGCTTTGGAAGAAAAGCAAATTGAAGTAATCAGTGCTGAATTAACACGTATTCCTTCTACTACCGTTGAATTATCTGAAGAGCAATCTAATGATGTGTTTAAATTAGTAGATATGTTAGAGCAAGATGACGACGTACAAAAAGTATATCATAACTTGAAATAATCAAGGATGTCATAAAATTGAAAAGCGCTCGTTTTCGAGCGCTTTTTTTATAGTTGAATTAGATCACGATGCCTATTTGATTGGCAATCCTTTCGCCATCCATGGCTGCGCTTACAATGCCGCCCGCATAACCGGCTCCTTCACCGCAGGGGTATAAATTAGCAATTTGGGGATGTTGTAATGATTCAGCATCTCGCGGTATGCGCACCGGCGACGACGTTCTGCTTTCGGTTGCAACCACAACTCCTTCGTTACTATAATAGCCTTTCATTTTTCTGCCGAAGGCTTTAAATCCTTCTGCCAAACTTTGATATACAAAATCTGGCAAAACATTTTTAAGATTCACCGATTGCAGTCCGGGTTGATAACTGCATTCCGGCAAATTGCCGGATGTTTTTCCTGAACTAAAATCAACTACTCGTTGCGCAGGCGCTTGTAAATTACTGCCACCGGCAACAAAACAAGTTTGCTCTACCAACTGTTGAAATTGCATCAATAACAAGGGATGCTCCGGTTTTATATGTTGATAGGCAGGATGTTGCTGTAAAATTCTAAATGCATCTTCTTGCGAAACTTGTACCACCATGCCGCTATTGGCAAAGGGATTATTTCGCTTTGATGGGCTCCAGCCATTTACCACCAATTCGCCGGGAGCAGTGGAGGCCGGTGCGATAATGCCGCCCGGGCACATACAAAAAGAAAATACACCTCTGCCATTTACCTGTTGTACTAAAGAATAGGCGGCAGGTGGTAATGAATCGGGCCGTGCAACCGGGCAAGTACTGCCATCACCCGGAAGGGTATAGCCGGTTTTATATTGTATGGAATCAATTAATGCCTGCGGATGTTCGATGCGCACCCCTAATGCAAAGGGTTTGCTTTCAATCAACAATTGTTGGCGATGCAACATTTCAAAAATATCCCGAGCCGAATGGCCGGTGGCTAGAATAACCGCATCTGCATAAAAATGGCCGCCATCTGCTGTTTCAACCGTTTTAATTTTATCGTCCGCAATTTGAAAGCCGGTAACTTTTTTATTGAATATGATTTGACCGCCATGCCCCTCTATACATTCGCGCATAGCAGTAATTATATGCGGTAATTTGTTGGTGCCAATATGCGGATGGGCCTCATAAGCAATTTGCTCCTCTGCGCCAAAATGAACGAATAATTGCAAAATGCGATCAATATTGCCGCGTTTTGAACTGCGGGTATACAATTTACCATCACTGTAAGTACCCGCACCGCCTTCGCCAAAACAATAATTGCTTTCCGGGTTTACGACACCTGCTTTGTTCAACGCTGCTAAATCGCGCCTGCGTGCCCTTACGTCTTTGCCTCGTTCTAAAATGATTGGTTGAATACCTAGTTCGAGCAAACGCAGTGCTGCAAATAATCCTGCAGGGCCGGCACCAACAATGATTACTTTTTTGTTAGCTTGGGTCACATCTTTAAAGGCGGTTTCAATGCCGGGACGCTGAATAAACGGTTCGTTGATAAACGCCAAAAGGGTGAGATTCACCCAAATGATTTTGCTGCGCGCGTCTAAAGATTTTTTGAGAATATAAAAGCCGGTTATTGCTTTAAAGCTACATCCCGCGTTAGCGGAAATTAGTTGTTGTAACGTGGTTGGGTTGTTGGCCTCATGGGGCTGCACCCGAAGTGTGATAGTAGTTTGCATCAGAAAGCCGAATATTTATTCCGGAAAATGGTTGATGAAAAATAGAAGTCCGCTACGAATTAAAATGGAAGATCGTCGATCGCATCCGGTGCGGTGGCCGAAAATGTATCGAGTGGCTCCATATAATCTTGATCGGTAAACTGACCTTCAGCAGCTTTGCTTACGGGGTCAATTTTCCATGCATCTAAATTGGTGAAATAGTTGGTTTTGCCATCTTTTTCCCATTTGGTGCCGCGGATATTAAAAAATACTCTGATTTCATCGCCGATATTAATGCGGTCAACAATGGCCGTTTTATCTTGGGTGCATTGAAACTTTACAAAGTTGCTGATGCTGCGACCGTTAATTTCATCTGTTTTTTCAACGGCAAACTCGCGCACTTTAAAGGTTTCCGTTCTTTGAACGATATCAAATTTTGCAACCAGTTTTCCTGAAAGTTCGTAACTCATATTGTAGTGTTTTGGGCGGTAAAAGTAAACTTATTTGCGAATAAATATTATTTGTGTTTTTCGGCGAATTACTGTGGTAAAAAAGCTACCTTTCTTGTTTAAAAGCACTTTTATGCGGAAACTGAACCTGCTGGTTATTTCTTTAAGTTTAACGTTGATTTTGCCGTTTTGTAGGCCTTCTTTTCAGCCGGTAGGCGTAAAATATGCCGACTACCGTATTCAAAACGGCGTGGCTCCTAAACCCGAAATGCAACAATTGTTGCAACCTTATGCCGATAGCGTTAATCGAACCATGAATGATGTAATTGCTGTAACCGCCACCGCACTGGATAAAAAGCAGCCGGAGGGAACTTTGGGTAACTTAATTGCCGACGCCATGCTGTTTAAAGCAAGGGAAGTATATAAAGTTAATGTGGATGCGGCTTTTGTGAATTATGGGGGTATTCGTTTGCCTTCCATCCCTGCGGGAAATATTACCCGTGGAAAGATTTTTGAACTTTCGCCTTTTGATAATCAAATTGTGTTAATTACCATGAACGGGGCTAGTTTTCAAGCCTTTTTAGACCATGTGGCCGGTAGAGGTGGTTGGCCTTGTGCAGGCCTTCAGTTAAAATTGAAAAATAAGAAGGCTGTGGATGTTTTGGTTGGCGGAAAATCATTGAACGCGTCGGCCAATTATACCATTGCTTTGCCCGATTATGTTGCCAATGGCGGCGATGAGGCCAATATGTTAAAGTCGATGCCGCAACAAAACAACGGGTATTTACTCAGAGATGCGGTAATTAGCTATTGTAGCGAGTTTCAAAAAAGAGGAGAAAAAATTGTAGTCAACCTTCAAAACCGAATTACCAATGCAGAATAGAAGATCATTTTTAAGAAATGCGGCATTAACGGCCGGTGGAATGTTGGTTTCGCAATCGTTATTGGCCGAAATCATGCAAGAGGAGGCAGCCAAAAGATTAATTATTTTGCATACCAACGATGTACATAGCAGAATAGAGCCGTTTCCAATGGATGGCGGCCGTAACCAAGGTTTAGGCGGGGTTGCGGCGCGTGCGGCGATTATCGACCAAATTAGAGCCACCGGTGAGCAGGTTTTATTATTGGATGCCGGTGATATATTTCAGGGTACTCCTTTTTTCAATATTTATAAAGGAGAACCTGAGATGAAGGCCATGGCAGCTATGGGTTATGATGCCGTTACGATGGGGAATCATGATTTTGATGCGGGTTTAGACAATTTTGCCACGCAATTACAACATGTGAAGTTTCCGGTGATTGTATGTAATTATGATTTTACCAATACGCCGATGGAGGGCAAAACAATACCCTATCGTATTTTTCGAAAAGGAAAGCTCAAAATTGGGGTTACTGGGGTTGGCATTGAGATGAAAGGGTTGATTGCCGAAAATTTATACGGAAATGCCCGTTATATGAGTCCAATTGAACATGTGAATAACGTGGCTGCTAAACTCAAAAAAGAGGAAGGTTGTGATATGGTGATCTGTTTAAGTCATCTGGGATACAGCTATAAGGAAGATAGTCGCAGAATTTGCGATAAAATTCTTGCAAAAGAGACGGAATATGTTGACCTGATTATTGGCGGTCATACGCATACATTCCTTGATGAGCCTGAATTAGTGTCGAATAAAATAGGAGGGTCTGTCATAATTAATCAGGTAGGTTGGGCAGGAATAAAATTAGGGCGTTTGGACTATGAATTTTCAAAAAATAGGGAGAAAAATTTGACTAAATCGCATACTGTAATTGTGGGCAAAAAAACAAGTGAATAAAAAATTTTTTTTTTCCCGAATTCTTTTGATATTCGCTGTCCTGCGAAATTTACAAGTCTCCATGCTCGTACTGGAAAACTTTCAAAAATGGTAGGAATGAACTATATTGTGTAAATCAGAATAAATGCTTAAGGACTAATGGATAAAGCGTATGAAAAGGTGTGGACTAATTGCCTAGCGATCATCAAAGACATAGTAGAATGGCAGCATTTCAAAACCTGGTTCGAACCCATTAAACCCGTATCTCTAAAGGATAAAGTACTTACTATTCAGGTTCCGAGTCAATTTTTCTTTGAATACCTGGAAGAACATTACATCAATCTTTTGGCAAAAACTTTAAAAAGGGAATTAGGAAAAGAAGCGCGTTTAGAGTATCGTATTATGGTGGATAGTGGTAACAGTAAGAATAAACCACTAACGATGGACATTCCTGGAAATGTTTACAAATCTTACTCAAATAATGAAATGGATTTTCCGCTCGTGATTAACAATCCCGTTAAGAATCCTTTTGTGATCCCCGGTCTGAAGAAAATGCAGATCGATCCACAATTGAATCATTCTTACACTTTCGATAGTTTTATCGAGGGCGATTGTAATCGTGTAGCTCGTCGTGCCGGTAAAACCGTTGCCGAAAAACCCGGAACTACCTCTTTCAATCCATTGGTGATTTACGGTGGGGTAGGCCTAGGAAAAACCCATTTGGCCCAAGCCATCGGCAATGAAGTAAAACGCTTGCATAGCAACAAAGTAGTGTTGTATGTGAGTTCAGAAAAATTTATCAATCAATTTATTGATCATGGCCGTAATGGTGCGATCAATGATTTTATACATTTTTATCAGCTAATTGACGTGTTGATCATCGATGATGTTCAATTCTTTAATCGTGCCGAAAAATCTCAGGACGCTTTCTTCTCCATCTTTAATCATCTTCATCAAAGTGGCAAACAACTGATTTTAACCAGTGATAAGCCGCCAAAAGATTTAGAAGGTGTGCAAGAACGCTTATTGAGCCGTTTTCGTTGGGGTTTGAGTGCCGATTTACAAGTGCCTGATTACGAAACGAAGATTGAAATCTTAGAACGTAAGATGAAGAACGACGGATTAGAGATGCCTAAAGAAGTTGTGAAATACATTGCATACAATATCAATAGCAATGTTCGCGAATTGGAAGGCGCTTTAATTTCATTGTTGGCACAATCTTCGCTTAATAAGAGAGAAATAGACCTCGAATTGGCAAAGAAAGTACTCCGCAACTTCGTGAAATCATCTAACAAGGAAATCACTATCGATACCATCCAAAAAATGGTATGCGAATATTTTGATTTGCCTTACGATAAATTATTGCAAAAAACACGTAAAAGAGAAATTGTACAAGCGCGCCAAATTACCATGTACCTTTCTAAAGCATTCACCAAAAACTCACTTAAAACCATTGGGGAGCATTTTGGCGGACGCGATCATACCACCGTTATCCATAGCTGTCAAACCGTAAAAGATTTGATGGATACCGATACTTTATTTAAGGAAAGTGTGCTCGAATTGCAACAAAAAGTGCAATTGGCTGCCATGTAAAAACATATTTCATCAGAGAAAGTCCAGGCTTGTAAAAGTTTGGACTTTTTTATTAACGTATCTTCACTGTATTAATTAGTTTCAATTATTTGTTATGATTCAACGTATTCAATCTGTTTGGTTATTGGTTGCCGGAATTTTGGCATTACTAACTTTAATATTACCAACATACAGTGGCGGTGTAGCCAATACCAATACGTATCAAGAATTAACCGCACGTAATGCCGGCTTCTTCATTTTATTTATTACGGTATTGATTGCCGTGTTAGCATTTGTGGCAATAGGAATGTTTAAGAACCGTTCGATGCAGTTGAAACTTTGTATAGTAGGCATCGTTGCCGAAGCGTTGGTGTTTTTTCTGTATTATCAAAAAAGCACGGCTTTTGTGCAAGGAACTTACGCATTGGGCGCCATCTTACATCCCATCATTATCTTGTTATTTGTATTAGCCGGTAAAGGAATCAACAACGATGAAAAGTTGATTCGCGATAGTGATCGCTTGCGTTAATTACAAATATTTTCCGGTATGGCTTTCTTTGCATTTTTTTAATTCGGCAGGCTTGCCGGCAAATACGAGTTGCCCGCCTCCGTCACCGGCTTCGGGCCCTAAATCAATCACCCAATCGGCGCTTTTAATTACATCTGTATTGTGTTCAATCACCAATATGGTATGGCCTTGATCCACCAATGCATTCATGGATGCTAACAGTTTTTTGATATCATGAAAATGCAATCCCGTAGTGGGTTCATCAAAAATGAATAAGATTTTTTCGTGTCCTTTACCTCTGCCTAAAAAAGAGGCAAGCTTTACCCGTTGGGCTTCTCCACCCGATAAGGTATTGCTCGATTGCCCCAATTTTACATATCCCAAACCAACGCTGCTGAGCGGTTGTATTTTTTTTGCAACATCTTTGGCACCGTCTTTATCGGTTCCGCCATTAAAAAAATCGATCGCCTCATCTACACTCATTTCCAATACATCGTAGATGTTTTTTCCTTGGTAGGTTACTTCTAATACTTCCTCTTTAAATTTCTTACCGCCACAAACTTCACAAACCAAATGCACATCGGCCAAAAATTGCATTTCTACAATTTGTTCGCCTTCTCCTTTACAAGCATCACAACGCCCGCCATCTACATTAAAAGAAAAATGTTTGGGCTGAAAACCACGCATTTTACTTAATGGTTGTTTACTATACAATTCTCGGATTTCATCATATGCTTTAATATAGGTAACCGGGTTGCTACGCGATGATTTACCGATTGGGTTTTGATCCACCATTTCAATTTGGGCAATCTTATTTACATCCCCAACAATGGCTTTGTGAATACCCGCTTTTTCAATGGCTTCTCCTTTTAATTTCTGCAAAGCAGGATAAAGAATTTGTTTGATGAGCGTTGTTTTGCCACTTCCGCTAACGCCGCTTACAACCGTTAAGACTTCTAATGGAAATTGAACATCAATGTTTTTTAAGTTGTTTTGTCGCGCGCCTTGTATGGTTATACTATTACTCCATTTACGCACTTGTTTGGGCGGGTCGATGGTAAGCGTGCCTTTTAGGTATTGGGCGGTTAAACTGCGTTCGTTTTTAATCAAGGTATCGTAATTGCCCATAGCTACTACTTCTCCACCTAAATGACTCGCTAATGGGCCCATATCAATGATATAATCTGCTTCACGCATCATCATTTCGTCGTGTTCAACAATTACCACCGTATTGCCTAGGTTGCGTAATTCTTTCAATACTTCAATAAGGCGTGCCGTATCTCTACTATGTAAACCGATGGAAGGTTCGTCTAATATATAAAGTGAGTTGGTAAGGTTGCTGCCTAAGCTACGCGTAAGTTGAATGCGTTGACTTTCGCCACCGCTCAATGAATTTGCTAATCGATTTAAGGTTAGATAGCCCAAACCAACATCCAATAAGGTTTTGATGCGATGATGTATTTCTAATAAAATTCGTTTTGCTACGGTTTGGTCGTACTCGCTTAATTGCAATTGATTAAACCAGGTTTGCAAATCACGCACCGGCATATTGCATAACTCGCCTATATGTTTGCCACCTACTTTTACATACAGGGCTTCTTTTCGCAAGCGATAGCCAGAACAAGCGTGGCATTGGGTTCTTCCGCGATAGCGACTTAGTAAAACACGATATTGAACTTTGTATAAATTTTGTTCTACTTCTTTAAAAAAATCGGCTATGCCTTGAGCATGTGTAGTGCCTTCCCATA
>JBJOQA010000098.1:0-3447 GCA_046050225.1 Bacteroidota bacterium
AATGGTTTTGGCTTAGGAAAGATGTACCAATGGAGTAAAGATGGTGAGAAAATTGCTTTTATTCGTTTAGATGAAAAGCCGGTAACCAGTTTTCCGATAACTATTTATAATAATATTTACCACGAAGTAGGGAAGGCGCCTTATCCTAAAGCAGGCGAAAATATACCCAAGGCAGAAGTATATGTGTATAATGTAAAGTATGACGTGCTTACTAAAATGGATGTGGGGTCAAATCCTAATCAGTATATCGTAGGTATGACTTGGAATGCAAAGGGAGATTCTTTGTTTATTCAACGTTTAAACCGTAAACAAAATCAGTTAGAAATTTTATATGCTGATGCAAAAACCGGCAATTCGGGTGTGTTTTATAAAGAACAAAAACCGGATTATATCAAACTGAATGCAGACAATGCGTGGTTTGTTGAATCGCGTAATTCTTTGTTATGGCTAAGCGAACAAAATGGCTTTAATCATTTATATGAAATCGCATTAAAAGATAGCGTTGCTCGGCCGGTTACAAAAGGTAACTGGGAGGTGAATCAATTGCTTCGCTACGATGAGTTGAAAGGTGTAGTTTATTATTATGCCAATGAAACTTCACCATTAAATAGAAATGTTTATAAAATAAATATTGATGGCTCGGCACGCATTCGCTTAACAGATGATCGGGGCTATCATGAAGCGTATTTTACCCAAAACAATCGCTATTTCTTAGACATTTATAACAATATTAATGAGCCTACTACTTATCAATTGTTTACATCTAATGGTAAGCCATTATACGATCGATTAATTTTTAATCGCGAGTTGCGCAGTAAACTCGATAAATACGAACTTCCCGAAATCAATTTTCAAACCTTTCCTGTGCAAGGTTCTACCCTAAACGGTTTTTATATTGAGCCAACTGGTAATAATAAGCAAGGGCGTTATCCCTGTATTTTTTATGTATATGGTTCTGCCGAAAAGCAAGCAGTAACTGACCGGTGGGATGATAAAATGATGTTAACCTTGCGTTATCTTGCGTCTAAAGGATATATGGTGATAGGCGTGGATCCGCGTGGCACACCGGGTAAAGGTGAGGCGTTTAGAAAGGCCGGATATAAACGATTGGGAGATGTAGCACTAGAAGATATTATGTCTGTTAAAAGGTATGTGCAATTAAACTTTAATCGCCCGATTGATACTGCACGCTTAGCTATATTGGGTTGGAGTTATGGTGGTTATTTATCGTCATTGGCGGCAACTAAATATCCCGGAACCTTTAAAGCGGCAGTAGCCATCGCTCCTGTAACGGATTGGCGTTTGTATGAAAATATTTTTGCCGAGCGCTATTTGCAAATGCCGGGGGAGAATCCCGAACTTTATTTTGAATTGTCTCCGGTAAATTTTGCCCAAAATTATCAAAGTGGTTTATTGCTGATTCATGGCACGGCCGATGATAATGTGCATTTTCAAAATAGTATGGCTCTTAGCAAAGCCTTAATTAATGCAAACAAACAATTTGATCAGCAGTTTTACCCTGATTATTTACATGATATTAGCGACCCCGTTCCGAATATTGCACGGATACATCTCTTTACTAAAATTGAAGAGTTTTTAAATAGTAAATTAGAAATAAAGAAATAAAAAAACGGCGACCAATTGGTCGCCGTTTTTTTATTATATGTTATGTAATTATTCTACAGTTAAAGAAAATGAAATCATTCTAGATCGAATTTGATCTACATTACTCGAAAACTTTAAATCTGCATTACGACTATGCAAATTGCTAAGCCCCCAGTTTACGCGCAATTCGGGTGATAAAACAAAGTAGGGAAAGTATATATGAAAGCCAATACCGGCTTCAATGCTATAATCGTATGGTTTTATTTTGATTAACTGCTCGGCATTGCGTTTGTTGGCATTGCTGGCTAAATCGTAATCAAATCTTCCACCGGTTAAGGTATAAACTTTTAAATTGTTAATACGATCGCTACTGAACTTAATCATAAATGGTAGGCTCAAGGTAATGCTTTGTACTTTTTTCAAAGTAAGCGGCCCTTCGCCACCAATTAAATCAGGGTATTTTAAATTGTATTCAAATGCCTTTTCGCTAAAAGTGAGGTTGAGGGGATAGGTACGCAAATCAAAATGTTCGCCGAGGCGTAAGTTTACCAGCCAAGCCAAGTTGATACCGGTACTGTTGATACTTTCTATCGACATCACACTATCCTGACCCAAAAACTGATTGTTATGGGTAAAATTAAAATGCGATTTGTTCATGCCGATATTGATACCGAAATGATAAAGCTTGTCATCATGATCATCTTGGTTCAGTTGAGAACGCAACTGGGCTTTTCCAACTAAGGGAACCAAGAAGGATAAGAATAAAGCAGCTGTTACTTTTGTCCGCAATAAATACTGCATATGCCTAAACTCTGGGGTTTACAATAAGTGTTTTGATAACCTAGGTTATCGAGTATTTGGGTAAAGTTGCTGCCTTCTGGAAATTTTTTAATGGATTCGTCAAGATATGCATATGCGTCGCGGTTCTTCGAAAATAGTTTGCCAAAACCCGGCGCGATAATTTTCATATAAAACTGATAAATATGCCTGATGCCAAATGCTTTGGGCTTGCTGAATTCAAGAACCACTAATTTCCCACCCGGTTTCAGTACCCGTTTAATTTCACCTAATCCGGCTTCCAAGTGCTGAAAATTTCGAACACCAAAGGCCACCGTTACTGCATCAAACGTGTTGTCGGCAAAATTTATTGTTGCACTGTCTCCGTTTTGTAAATCAATGAGTTGATCTAATTTGAGTTTGGCTATTTTTTGTCGGCCAATTTCCAACATGCCATCACTAATATCTATTCCGGTTATTTTTTGGGGATGTAACTGTTTGCTAGCCATAATTGCTACATCCGCTGTTCCGGTAGCTACATCCAAAATATACTGCGGTTGCAAAGATTTAAGCTCTTTCAAGGCATTTTTACGCCAAATAATGTCGATACCTGCACTTAAAAAACGGTTTAAAAAATCGTATCGATGGGCAATGGAATCAAACATACCTGCTACCTGCTCTTTTTTGGAGAGGTCTGAGTCTTTCATTGGAACCACCGTATCGTGGGCGAATTTTGTCATCTGGGCAAAGATAGCATGTTTGAGATTTTTAGTAGCGTGTAAACACAACTTCTTAACAAGCATTTAGCGGTATTGTTGCAGAAATTTCGGTCTAAATCGGGTGTTTTACACAAATTCTGTTGTTGAATGCATTAAAATGGCTGGTTGTTGAACAAGATATATCTTTGCTGTATGATCATCAAAGCCGCCAAATATATTGTTAGTAGCCCTTCATTCGATAAATGCCCTGAGCCTGCCTTACAGGAGTATGCATTTATCGGAAGAAGTAATGTGGGCAAATCTTCGCTCATCAATATGCTTTGTAACAATGATAAATTGGCTAAAA
>JBJOQA010000099.1:0-21175 GCA_046050225.1 Bacteroidota bacterium
AATGGTTCTGAAACATCGCCTTCTTTTGCTTCAAATGCCCATCTTACTAATTGACGTGCATCTGATAAACCACCAACTTGAAAATCATTTTCTTTTACAATGGTTGGAAGTTCAACCTTTAAGTTCTCAAGGTTGTTCTTTTTAATATAAGCATCAAAAGCTTTGATGTTTCTATTTTCACCGGATAATTTATTGGCTTGTAAACTTGCCGCATTTACGGTTTCATCGCTTGCCAAAATTTCTTTCGAAACATAAGCAATTTTGTAAGCCGGCGCCGGGTTTTTCTTTTCCAAAATTTCGATATAGTGCCATCCAAAATTAGTACGTACTGTTTTGCGGGTTTCACCTTTTTCGTTTAATAAGAAATCACCAAACTCAACGGCAAAATTATCTTTATTCTGAATGGTTGCAATATCAAAAGTCATTACACCTTTTTCTTTATGTGCAGCTTCATCAGAAGAATATTGCGCTTCTAAAGCATCAAAACTTGCACCCGATGCAATGGCAGCAGCAATACTGTCGATACGCTTGTGCGCAACAGCCGTATCAATTGTTGGTGCGCCGGTTTGTCTGTCGGCAGTTCCAATTAATATATGACGACATTTAATGCTATCCGGCAAAACTTTAATTCCAACCACTTTAGCCAACACAAATTCTTTGCTATCTAAGTACGGACCAAAAACATTATTAACACCCAAGCTTGCCAAGGTATCTTTTTGTTGTGCAGGTAATTTTGATTTTGGTACATAGATATCCTCAAACTTACGAGTACTCATATTTCTAGCCACAAATACTTTTGTATTTGAATCGGTTAGGAAAGCTGGTTTTAATTTAGCAATTGTTTCGTAAGTTTTTACGGTATCTACTGAAGATGGATTTGCACTAAATCCGATATAAGAAATAATTCTTCCGCCATCTTGCTTATACAATGATTTTTTCTTTGCAACATACGCATTGATTTCATCATCCGATACCTTAACGGTACTATCAGAAATAGCAGCATATGGAATGTTTACAAAAGAAATTGTAGAGAAACTTGCATTTTCAGCTGCCTCTTTATTTTTCAACCAAGTTGGATAATATCCACCCGCTGCTAATAAAGCATTATACTTTTGAAACAACGATTGTAATTGTAACGGCTCAACAACTTGTGCCATTACCATTTCGCGTTGCTCACCTTTTAATTTTTTTGCAGCTTGCCACCACTGTTGCACTTTTGATAAGTCATACTGACCAGTTGCTTGATCGGTAAACGCTTGCTTTAAAGTAGCAGGCGCATCATCACTCAAAATAGTTGCAGTCAACTCTTTTGGTGAAAAAACCAATCCTAATTTTTCAAATTCTGAACCTAGAATTTTTTCGGCAACAATTTGATCCCATGCATTTTGACGCACCTGAAATAATTGTGCACCACTCAAGTTTCCACCGTACTGGCTTTCAATTTGTTTCACCTTTGCAGAAAACTCTGCATTGTCAATCGTTTGACCATTGATTTTACCTAGTTTAGAATTTCCTGATGCTGCATTTCTGCTGCTGCCAAGGTTGGCATCCATCAAAATGAAACCAATTAAACTAAGCGCAATTACCGCAATAACTATAGCGGCGCCTTTGTCACGAATTTTCTGAATAATCTGCATTTGTATATTATATTAAAATGGACGGCAAAAATAGGGTAAAATATATATTTATCCACAAAAATTCGAGCAGTTAGAGCTGCTACAATTCAGATAGAGTAAGCACTTAATCCACATAACAACTAACCCTCTCATTTTTACTGTGGAAATATCCCTATTAAGGCTTCCCCACCGGCTGCTTATCTTGGCCCTACTTTTAAATATTAAGGTTCTAAAAAGTAAAATTTCTTTTATGCGCTAATTAGAAGGATGGTTAAAGAAGAAATAATATTTGTATATACAACTACGGAAATTTTGCTTTTTTAAGAGTTGATAATACACAAAGGCTGTTAATTTCCACCCAAAAATGTTAATAATCGAAGTTTTACTAATCGCGAGTAGGGGATATTTGGAGAATAAAATAAATAATTAGCCAGGCCTAATTGTTGAAATGTGCAAGAACGGTTAGTTATTCGCTATCCAATTCACAGCAATTTTGGGTGTTTTTTAAAAATAGTTTTCGCCATCGTTTTTTATGCACCGTTGTGCACAATAATATTTGATAATACGCTGCAACTATTAAAAACAAGCATTTTAATTAACTTATCTAGTTTTATTTAATGTTAATTACCGGTGAATGATGGTGGAAAAGATGAATATTCTAATTTTACAAATTCTTACAAAAATTGATTTCCACAAATTCACAGCCCTAGTAGTAATAGCCCAATTTTTAAAAATTAAATTATAAGAGTTATTATGTTAGATATGCACATTCAAAAATTGAATCTCGAAAAAAATGGATTTTTAGATTTGCCCGTTGATCCGAGTCTCGATTTATTTGAAGAAATAAAAAAATTGAAGGCACAAAAAAATGCCATCATTTTAGCACATTATTATCAAGAACCCGATATTCAAGATGTAGCTGATTATATTGGAGACAGTTTGGGTTTGGCCCAACAAGCCGAAAAAACTACAGCTGATATCATTGTTTTTGCCGGTGTTCATTTTATGGCCGAAACGGCAAAAATTTTAAATCCAAGCAAAAAGGTACTATTACCTGATTTAAAAGCCGGTTGTAGTTTAAGTGATAGTGCACCTCCCGAATTATTTAAAAAATTTAAAGAAAAATATCCCGATCATCTGGTCATTACTTATGTTAATTGTTCGGCCGGGATGAAAGCGCTCAGTGATATAATTTGTACAAGTAGTAACGCCGAAAAAATAATTGAAAGTTTACCAAAGGATAAAAAAATAATTTTTGCACCGGATAAAAATTTAGGTGCTTACTTAAATAAGAAGTGTAATAGAAATATGGTGCTATGGAATGGTAGCTGTATGGTACATGAAATTTTTAGTGTTGAAAAATTAGTAAAATTAAAAGTACGCCATCCAAATGCTAAAGTTATTGCTCACCCTGAATGTGAAGATGCAATTTTAGCTTATGCCGATTATATTGGTAGCACCACCGGTTTACTAAAGTATGCCCAACAATCAAATGAAACTGAGTTTATTGTTTTAACCGAAACGGGCATTTTACATCAGATGCAGAAAAGTTGCCCTACTAAAACTTTTATACCTGCACCGCCTAATAATAGCTGTGCCTGCAACGATTGTCCGCATATGAAACTAAATACACTTGAAAAACTTTATTTATGCATGTTGCATGAATTGCCTGAATTACAAATGGAAGAAGATTTAAGGATTGCTGCTAAAAAACCGATTGATCGTATGTTAGAAATTAGTAAGTTGTACGGTTTGTAATTTTAAGATATTCTTTAATACGTAGTGCAACATTGTTTTTAATGTTTAGATAAAATAAATTAATATCGCCAATGTGATAATTTTTGGCACGCAAAAAGATATTTCCAAAGAATTTCGGTTTTCTTGTCCACAGAACATTTTGATGTATTTCTGCATCTACTAATCTGGGATGTAATTTGTTATAATTTTTTAATAGTCCACCAATATTATATTGACGCGACACAATCATACTATCTTCAATTTTCCACGATAATGGATTTGTAACGATACTTTTAAATTTCTCCTTGGCTACAAATTGACTATCTATATATCCCCTGTGGTAAGTTCTCCAACTTACTATACATCCGGTTTCGATTGAATCTTTGCAAGCTGTGATATGTTTAAAATAATTGTTGGGTACCGGCATGCCGATGAGATAAGCACAAATTAATTTTTCTGATAATTTTTGATTGTCAAAATAATCTCTTAATAATTTTGCTGCATGTTCCGTACCCTGGCTATGGGATGCGATAATAATTGGTTGCCCTGTATTAAAATGTTGTAGATAATATTCAAAAGATTTTTTTACATCTTCATAGGCAAATGCTAATGCCTTTTTTCCTGCTAAGGTATCGGTTGTAAAATAAGAACGTAAATGTGCTTGACGGTAACGAGGTGCAAATACCCTGGTTGAATTGTTAAAAGCAGATGCTTGATAAAGTATCGAACTATAATCTGTTTTATTATTTAGTAAAGTATCATTAATCCATGCATTCCATTCTAAATATGCTTCATTAGTTAAGGTTGTGGGATGTATAAAAAATACATCTGCTAAACTATCAGAATTTATCCCACTCCTTAAAGGTTTTGGAATACTATCAGATGGATCATATTTCCATGGATGTGCTGCCCAGTTATTTATATTGCCGTAATCAGGTATGTTAGATTGAATAATTTTTGTATCAGTAATAATTGTGGTTTGTTTGGTCGGCGTGCAAGAATAGAAACTCGCAATAAAAAGAAAGCTGTAAAATATATGGATGGATGTTTTCATGTGCGCGTATATCTATTTATGCGAATGTAACGCTGCTTTTGAAATAATTGTAACTTCACTTGTTGACTATTTTACGACATATTCCTTTTTTACGTGCTGTGTTTTGGCACAGCATTACTGCCTTCGGTGGTCCACAAGGTCATTTGGGGATGATGATGAAAACTTTTGTGGAGAAAAGAAGAGATGTTACAAAGGAAGAATTAATGGAATATGTTTCTTTTTGTCAATTATTACCCGGTGCTAGTAGTACGCAAACGCTTACTTTAATTGGTTTTAAAAGAGGTGGTATTCCGCTTGCTTTATTAACCTTGCTTATTTGGATTTTACCTGCTGCTTTGTTGATGGGCTTTTTTAGTTTTTTGATTTTAAGCGGTACTGAAACTGTTTGGAGTAAAAAGCTGTTTCAATTTATTCCGGAAATGGCCATTGGGTTTCTAGTTTTTGCAGCTTTTAAATCTTTTAAAATTTCCGTTAATAATTTAATCACCTTCATTATTATGTTGGTGGCCATGTTGATTTCTTTTTTTCTGTTTAAAAAGCCTTGGGTTTATCCGGCCCTAATTATACTAGGTGGTTTTGTTACTAATTTTAGTAATAAGCGAATTCCTGAAATGGATAAAATGAAACGTAAAGCTATTCGATGGAGAAATTTATTCTTGTTTTCTTTGTTCTTTATAGTGGCTGCTTATTGTAGTGAAACGGCCCGAAAAGAAGAATGGAAGGATAGAAAAGCTTTCAATCTATTTGAAAATTTTTATCGTTTTGGAAGTTTAGTTTTTGGTGGGGGCGATGTGTTAATTCCAATGTTGGTTGATCAATATGTAGCCCGACCTACGGATAAAAAATTTCTGGATCCTGCCAAAGCCAATATTATTAAAATTAATAAAGATGAATTGTTAACCGGTGCCGGTTTAGTACGGGCTATACCGGGTCCGGTTTTTTCTATTGCTTCCTACACCGGTGGTTTAGCTTTAAAGGATAGAGGTAGTTTTTATCAAATTTTAGGTTGCGTTATTGGTACGGTAGCTATTTTTTTACCAAGCTTATTATTGGTTCTTTTCTTTTTTCCTATTTGGCAATATTTAAAAAGATTTGCGGTGGTGTACCGCGCACTGGAAGGAATTAATGCAGTGGTAGTTGGATTTTTGTGGGCTGCCAGTATCTATCTATTAAAAGATGTGATGATTGGTGGATTCAATTTAGTTGGATTTCAAAATCTTGCTGTGATTGGAATAACCTTTTCTTTATTACAATTTTCTAAATTGCCCACGCCGGTGATTGTGTTGATTTGTTTATTATTAGGTTTTATTATTTAAATTATAATATATATAATTATTTATTTATAATAATTGTTTGTAATAATTTCTTTGGCTACTTCATCAGGTACAAGGTATCGGATTGATTTACCGGTTTTAATCATTTCTCTGATTTTGGTGCTTGATATTTCTAAAAGGGGCGCTTGTAATATTTGTATATTTTTTTCAGTTCCTAAGCTTACCGGAAATCCTGGTCGATCGTAAATATAGATTTTATAGTTTTTTAATAGAACTTGATAGTTTTTCCATTTTGAAATATTTTGAAAACTATCACTTCCCATAATTACTGAAAATTCATGTTGCGGATATTTTTCTTGTAGATAGGTGAGTGTATCAATTGTAAATGAGGGTCGTGGTAATTGAAACTCTACAGAGGATGCTTTAATTTTTGTTTCTCCTTCAAGTGCTTTTTGTACCAAATGAAATCGATGATTTTCATTCAATAGACTGGCCGAATTTTTCAAGGGATTATGTGGTGACACTACCATCCAAACTTGTTGCAGTTCGGTGTATTGAATAAAATGATTGGCTATAATTAAATGGCCAACATGAACAGGGTTAAAGGATCCAAAGTATAAACCAATTTTCATGTTTAAGAATTTTCAGTTTATATTTCTTCTACCCAAATATTTTCTGCTTCATTAATACGCAAGCTCAAATTATAGCCTGCAACCATAATACTGATTGGATCTCCTAATGGTGCAATATGATCAATGGTTATGGTTTCGCCGGGTACACAGCCCATCTCCATAAGCTTTAAAAAAATATCATCTTTTTCAAATGATTTAATAATGGCTGATTTTCCTTTGGCCAAATCCGACAATCGTTTATCCATGCTGTGCTATTATTTCTGCAAAATTATTTAAACCCTTTTGTTTCTGTAACTATCTTCCGGTATTCAGTTTATGAATATGGAAATATTCTTGTTTTTTAGTGCAGGTTTTTATTGGCTACTTTTGTACTTTAAATACATATATATATGGCTATTCATTTTTTTACACAAGAAGTTAAGTTTACGCTTCGCGAAAGAACAGTACTAAAGTTGTTTTTAGCTGATGTTTTTAAACAAGAAGGTAAAGAGGTAAATGAGTTAACCTATGTATTTTGTAGTGATGAAGAATTACTGGCTATTAATCGGCAGTATCTTCAGCATGATTATTATACCGATATAATCACTTTCGATTTGTCCATTACCAAGCAAGCAGTAATGGGAGAAATTCATATTAGCATTGATCGTGTAAGAGAGAATGCTAAGGAACACCAACAAACTTTTAACCGCGAACTACATCGAGTTATTTTTCATGGAGCACTTCACTTATGCGGTTATAAAGACAAATCGCCTAAGGATGAAAAAATCATGCGACTTAAGGAAGAGTATTACTTGAATGCTTATGGCTTGTAATGTTTCACATGGCACAGTTTCTTAGTGAAACATACCTTATCTGATTCATTGATACTGAACAGTTATCCTTTCCTTAATTGAAATAATATGTTTCACATAACACAGTTTCATACCGAAACATAGTTAATTTTGGGGTATGGCTAGAAAAAGGTGGACTCCCCAAGAAGAAATCAACGATACGGTAATTAAAACCCGAGAGAAAAGAAAGTGGCAAATTGCGCTTCGCAGATATGTATTGGAACAAAATATCTGCTTCGACTATGCTGCATACTTCGGAATCGATATACAAGGCTTTAGAAAATGGATTGAAGTACAGTTTACGAAAGACTTAAACTGGGACAATTTTGGTAAGGCTTGGCAATTCGACCATGTAGTACCGGTGAGCTACTTTGATATACATGACCAACACGACCTTAAACTATGTTGGAATTTCGTCAATATACGTGTTGCAGCTTTAGAAGAAGAAGAAGGTAAACAAGCCGGTATTGATATTTTGTCGGCTAAAAAGTACTTTCAACATCTATATCAGTCTACCGCATATACTGTTTGCCTGCAACTAACTACCAAATTAGAACAACTGGAAGAACAAGGCTTACAAGTAAATACCCAAATTGAATCCTTTTTGAGCGAACACGCTAACGAACTAACCCAGTTTGCAACGTTGAATAGCGACGAATTTCATCAAGTAAATACCGGAACCCCTTTGTCGGATGTGGTGCTGCAAAAGGAAATGCTTCGAAAATTCGGCTAAATCAGCAACCAAATTGATTGTTTCAATACTAATTTTGCAATAATGATCTTTCCAACATACGATATAATAGTAGTAGGTGCCGGACATGCAGGTTGTGAAGCCGCCGCCGCTGCAGCAAATATGGGTAGTAAAGTACTACTCATTACGATGAACATGCAAACAATTGCCCAAATGAGTTGCAACCCTGCAATGGGTGGCATTGCAAAAGGACAAATTGTTCGTGAAATAGATGCCATGGGTGGGTATAGCGGAATTGTAACCGACGAAAGTATGATTCAATTTCGCATGCTGAACCGTAGTAAAGGTCCGGCAATGTGGAGTCCGAGAGCCCAAAGTGACCGTATGTTGTTCGCTGCTAAATGGCGCGAAATGCTAGAACAAACCCCCAATGTTGATTTTTACCAAGATATGGTGCATGGTTTAATAGTAGAAGACGGAAAAGTAGGAGGCGTAAAAACCGGATTAGGACATGAAATTAAATCCAAAGCAGTGGTACTAACCAATGGAACCTTTCTAAATGGTATTATTCATATTGGAGAGAAACAATTGGGCGGAGGAAGAATGGCTGAAAAAGCTGCAACCGGTATCACCGAACAATTAGTAAGCTTGGGTTTTGAAAGCGATCGCCTTAAAACAGGAACACCACCACGGATAGATGGACGTAGTTTAGATTATAGTAAGATGGAAATTCAGGAAGGGGATACCGAAATGATTGGATTTAGCTTTCTACCCACTAAAAAAATAACTGCACAACAACAAAGAGGATGCTGGATTACCTATACAAATGATAAAGTACACGAAATTTTAAAAACAGGATTTGATAAAAGTCCGATGTTTCAAGGAAGAATTCAAGGCACCGGCCCACGCTATTGCCCAAGTATTGAAGATAAAATTAACCGTTTTGCTGACCGAGATCGCCATCAACTCTTTGTAGAACCCGAAGGTTTTAATACCGTAGAAATTTATGTGAACGGATTTTCTTCTTCTTTACCCGAAGCCGTGCAATACGAAGCACTGCGTTTAGTGCCCGGTTTTGAAAACTGTAAGATGTTTAGACCCGGTTATGCCATCGAGTATGATTACTTTCCACCTACACAATTGAAGTTTTCGCTTGAAACTAAATTGTTGGAAAATCTATTCTTTGCAGGACAAATCAACGGAACAACCGGTTACGAAGAAGCTGCTTGCCAAGGTTTAATGGCCGGAATCAACGCACATCAAAAAGCCCACGGTAAAGAAGCCGTAGTTTTAAAAAGAAGTGAAGCCTATATCGGTGTATTAATTGATGACCTTATTAACAAAGGAACCGATGAACCCTATCGCATGTTTACCAGTAGGGCAGAATTTAGAACCTTACTACGACAAGATAATGCCGATTTACGTCTCACCGAAATGAGTTACGGTATTGGCTTAGCTTCAGAAGAGCGCTATCAAAAAGTAATACAAAAGAAGAAAGATGTGGCAGAGGTTCAACAAATCATTCAACAATTCAGTATTGAACCTGAAGAAATAAACCAATTGCTCGAAAGTTTGCAGTCATCCGCTTTAGCGGCAAAGCAAAAAGCAGCGCAAATTGTATTACGTCCGGGACTTAGTTTAGATGCCATGATTAAAGCTGTTCCCAGATTAGCCGCAGCCCTGGAAAAATTTGATGCAGCCGCTATTGAACAAGCCGAAATTCAAACCAAGTACGATACTTATATAGAAAAAGAAAAAGAATTGGTAGCCAAAATGAGTCAATTGGAAGATTTAATTATTCCGGATAATTTTGATTACAACAAACTTGTTTCCTTAGGAACGGAAGCAAAACAAAAATTTAATCGAATTCGACCACGCACGCTCGGCCAGGCATCGCGTATTTCGGGCGTTAATCCAAGCGATGTACAAATTCTCATGGTATTTATGGGAAGATAAAAATTAGGGAATTTCGATACCGATATACAATAAAACAAAAACTAGCGTTTATAATAGTTTACATCATTTACCAATAAAAACTAACGCCATCATGCCACTTAATTTTTCCCCCGAAACACCTAAAGAATTAGTATTTGAAACTGTTGCAGAATATCTGCACCTGCAAAATTTGAAAGTTGCTACGCAAGATAGTACCCGCCCTTGGGGTGGATTTTTTGTATTGGATGAAGCGGAAGCCGAAGCATTTATTGCAAAGTATTTTTCACACCTCACCAAAGCCGATCTCACTATTTCAGGAAAACTAAGTCCTAAAATATTAGTCGTAGGTCCCGAAAAAAGATTAAGCTGGCAATACCATCATCGCCGTGCCGAAATATGGAAACTCATTGGCGGAACCGCCGGTGTTGTTACCAGCGATACCGATGAAGAAAAAGATACTACCCATTTAAAAATTGGAGATATCGTTCAATTAAAACAAGGCGAACGCCATCGCCTAATTGGTTTAGACGGATGGGGTATCGTTGCCGAAATTTGGCAACACACCGATGCGGCTAACCCTAGCGATGAAGATGATATCGTTCGCGTTCAAGACGATTTTGGCAGATAATCGTTGCCCCAAATACAAACAACCTTAATTACCTTTATTCTTATAAACCGGTAAGCCACTAGCGTTACAGCAACCGGGCTTACCGGTTTTTTGTTCCTACGTATAATTATAGATAAATAAAATATATATTAAATACTAAAAAGATGAATAAGGGATTAAAATCGGTATTGGCTAGTTTAGCTATGCTGATAACTGTAACCACTTTTGCACAATTGGAACCGTCTATTTACAAAAACAAAAAATTTACGATCTATCCTAACAAAATTGTTCAGGAAGATAAGTACACGGCCGTTGCCGAATCAAACGAAAAAATAGTTTCCGATTATAAAAGTCCGGCTAACGCTTATGCCAGTGCTAACTTATCTTTTAAATTCAGCATAAATGGTAAAGACAATGAAATGAGTCCCGGTGTAGATCACCATTTTACCTGTAATAATCTAAGCAATGAAACACCGCTCATTGTATTTGGCCAACAATTAAAAGAAACTAACGGTAATGAACAAACGTATTTAAAACCCGAAACTAAATTAACCGTTCGTTTAGATATGCGTTCGGTTTTGGCTGATTTTAATAAGCAAGGATATTTTGTAACCTACAAAGGAGATAAAATTTTTAAAGAAGATTTTAAAGGCGTATTTATTGCTGGCGGCACTGCGCCTATGATTTGGGATTTTGATAATTTGGTCAATCGAGCAGAACTAAGGTTGAAAGATGATGACGGCGACGGCATTTTTACCACCGACCTTATTTTAAACGCGCCGAAGGATGAGAAGCAAACCGCTGCCAAATGGCAACTCTTCAGAAATATTGAATCGTTTCCAATTTTAAATACCGGGCTGCCTATTGCAAATGCCATCTATAATATGTCGATTGAAGAAATGATAAAGGCGGTAGAACCGGATAGCACTTTTAGAACGGGTAAAGAATGGGCCGGTGTTTGGACACGCGATATCAGTTATTCTATTATTTTATCCATGGCCTATTTGCAACCGCAAGTGGCCATAAAAAGTTTGATGCGAAAAGTAAATAAGAAAAAACGCATTATACAAGATACCGGAACAGGCGGTGCTTATCCGGCATCCACCGATCGCATGGTTTGGGCAACTGCAGCTTGGGAAGTATATAAGGCCACCGGTGATAAAGATTGGTTGAACGAATCTTATACGATCATCAAAAATTCAATAGAAGATGATATGCACAACGCATATGATCCAATTACCGGATTAGTTAAAGGAGAATCTTCCTTCTTAGATTGGCGCGAACAAACCTATCCACGCTGGATGCAACCGGTAGATATTTATAACTCCTACAATTTAGGAACCAATGCCGTGCACTTTCAAGGAAATATTGTGTTGGCAGAAATGGCCAAATTGAAAGGTAACGTTAACGTATACACGAAACATGCAAAAATAGCAGCAACCATAAAAGCCGGTATCAATAAATATTTATGGATGCCCGACAAAGGATATTATGCGCAGTTTATGTACGGAAGAAACTACATGATGGTTTCGCCTCGTAGTGAAGCATTGGGCGAAGCGTTATGTGTTTTATTTGGAATAGCCGACGAAGCACAGCAACATCAAATTATTGCTAAAACACCCGTGATGGATTTTGGTATTCCTTGTATCTATCCGCAAATTCCGGGTATACCTCCTTACCACAATAATGCCGTGTGGCCATTTGTACAATCTTATTTTGCATTGGCTGCCGCAAAAGTGGGTAACGAAAAAGCACTATGGTCTTCATTTGCGGCCATCTATCGCGCAGCGGCCCTATTTGCAACCAACAAAGAAAACTTAGTAGCTGAAAATGGCGACTTTGCCGGAACGCAAATTAATTCAAGCAATATGCTTTGGAGTTTATCAGGCAATATTGCACTTATTCACAAAACATTATTCGGCATTCAATATCAAGCAGATCATTTATCTTTTCAACCAACAGTTCCCGTTGCTTTTAAAAATGGTGCAACGTTAAAAAACTTTAAATACCGAAATGCCATCTTAGATATTCAACTGGAAGGAACGGGTAATAAAATTAGCGCGTTTTATTTAGATGGAAAATTAGTTACAGCATATAAAGTACCGTCTAATTTGGTGGGTAACCATTCTATCAACATCGTGATGGAGTCGCAACCGATGTTGGCCGCAGAATTAAATTCGGTTTCTGAATATGTTTCACTCAATACACCACAGGTGAAAATAGAAGACAATAAATTAATGTGGTATGATGTTGAGGCCGCAACCCAATATGAAATTTGGGTAAATGGTAAAAAAATTAAAACCACACAAGAAACCACATATATTGTCGATCAACCCGGCACTACCGAAATTCAAATTGTAGCAGTAGATAAAAATGGATTTAAATCCTTTGCATCCGAACCCGTTTTGTTGGCAAATAATCAACAAAAAATTGTTCAATTAGAAACCCAATTTAAACCTGCTACACAACCTTACAAAGGATTTACAGGAAATGGATTTGTTGAAATCAACAATACAATCAACAGAAAATTGATCATTAAAATTGATGTTCCGGCTGATGGTTTGTATGCTATTGACTTCAGATATGCAAACGGAAACGGCCCCACCAATACCAGTAACAAATGTGCCATACGCACTTTAGCTGTAGGCCAAATAGCCGTTGGTACCATTGTTTTACCGCAGCGCGGAAATGAAGAATGGAGTAATTGGGGTTTTACAAATGCAGTAAAAGCAAAATTAACCAAAGGCCCCCAACAACTTGTTTTGTCTTTTGAAGATTGGAATGATAATATGAATGGCGAAGTAAATCAAGCGATGTTGGATTATCTGCGAATTACAAAACTCTAATACGTAATTAGAATTTTTTATCCAACGAATTTGCAAAATATACTGCCCGTGCGGCTTTGCGAAGTATATTTGCAGCATAAAATAAGGTTATGTTTAACAAGAGAACGAAAATTAAAGCGCTGTTAACCAGCGACGAAACCAATTATGAAGCCACCGTAATGGGGTGGGTACGCACATTTCGAAACAACCAGTTTATTGCCTTGAATGATGGCAGTACCAATAATAATTTGCAAGTTGTAGCCGAGCTCGGAAAATTTGACGATGCTATTTTAAAACGCTTAACCACCGGTGCTTGTATCAAAGCTTCCGGCCAGGTAATTGCATCTTTAGGAAAGGGGCAAAAAGTGGAGTTGGTGGCAAACAGCTTAGAAATTTTAGGTGATAGCGATTCAGAAGTTTTTCCATTACAACCTAAAAAACATAGTTTAGAATTTTTAAGAGAAAAAGCACATTTACGTTTTCGTACCAATACTTTTGGAGCAACCTTTAGAGTACGCCATGCATTGGCTTTTGCAATTCATCAATTTTTTAATCAAAAAGGTTTTGTTTACATCCATACCCCAATTGTTACAGCCAGTGATGCAGAAGGTGCGGGTGAAATGTTTCGCGTAACCACTTTACCAATTGACGGTACCGCGCCAAAAAACGAAGATGGTAGCATTAACTTTAAAGAAGATTTTTTTGGACGTAGCACCAATTTAACCGTGAGCGGCCAATTAGAAGGAGAGTTAGCAGCCATGGCATTTAGCGAAATTTATACCTTCGGTCCAACCTTCCGTGCCGAAAATAGTAACACTACGCGCCACTTGGCTGAGTTTTGGATGATTGAACCCGAAATGGCTTTTCATGATTTGGAAGATAACGCCAATCTTGCCGAAGAGTTTATCAAATACCTGATCAGCTACGTTTTAGAACATAACCGCGAAGATTTAGAATTTTTAGCGCAACGATTAGAAGAGGAAGAAAAACAAAAGCCACAACAAGAGCGTAGCGAAATGGGCTTGCTCGAAAAATTAGACTTTGTGGTAAACAACGATTTTCAACGTTTAACCTATACCGAAGCGATTGAAATTTTAAAAGAAAGCAATCATAATAAAAAGAAGAAGTTCCAATATCCTGTTGAAGGGTGGGGTATCGATTTACAAAGTGAACACGAAAGATACTTGGTTGAAAAGCATTTTAAAAAACCGGTTATTTTAACCAATTATCCTGCAGCCATCAAAGCCTTCTATATGCGCTTGGATGACAACTGCGCACCCGACCGTCAAACAGTAGCGGCCATGGATATTTTGGCGCCGGGTATTGGCGAAATTGTTGGCGGTAGTCAACGTGAAGAAAGATTAGACCGTTTGGTTGCACGCATGGAAGAAATGCATGTACCTACCGAAGATTTATGGTGGTACCTTGATACCAGAAGATTTGGTGCTTGTCCGCACGCCGGCTTTGGATTAGGTTTTGAAAGAATGGTACAGTTTGTTACCGGTATGGGCAATATACGCGATGTAATTCCTTTTCCGCGTTATCCCAAAAGCGCAGAATTTTAATAAGCGTATTCAAAATAAAAACACCCTCCATTTGGAGGGTGTTTTGTTATCTTAAAGAGTAGTAATGCATACTCTTCTTAAATGGTTTGTGTTTCATGAAATGTCTGTAAGGGTTTACAGAAGGCGATTGTATCATTCTTCTGTATAAATCTACCAGCCATACCACAAAAGCGTTTTCAGGTGTTTTGTTACTGTTGTTCATATTACAGATATTGATTTGTTGTTAACGTAAACTTATTGCATAAATTGTGTTGTTGCTAATGATGATATATAGATTAACATTATTTTGTATTTTTCTAATTAGCAGCTCGTTCACGCTTTTATAAGTATCTTTCAATACATATCAATTAAGGGATGAAAACTCGCCAATATTTTACTTATCTGTTTAGTCCGTTAGAATTACTGCGTACCAAGAAAGTATTGCATGTAAATCCAACACTTCCTCCGGTGCGAAAAGAACCGGAAGAGTTGAAAATATTTGTGTACGATTATCATGCCAAAGACTTGCAGCTACAAGTGTTTAATGAAGCAACGGCTTGTTTTCCTTATGCCGATACACATACAACTACATGGATTAATGTAGATGGTTTACGCAAAGCGGATGTAGAAACCATTTGTAATCATTTTGGTGTTCACTTTTTAATTACGGAAGATATTTTGAGCATTGGGCAACGGCCCAAGATGGATGAAATGGAAGGTATCTTGTATTGCGTGCTCAATATGCTTTATTTTAACGATGCTTATTCGGCAGTAGAAAGCGAGCAAATAAGTTTGGTGTTAGGAAAAAATTTTGTGATCAGTTTTCAGGAAGATGCCAATCGAGATGTGTTTAATCCCTTGCGAGAAAGATTAAAAGTAGCCGGTAGTAAGGTTCGCCAGCAGGGCCCCGATTTTTTATTTTATACCATGTTGGATTTAATTGTAGATAATTATTTTGTAGTGATGGAAAAGTTGGGGGATAAAATTGAAAATTTGGAAGAAGATATTTTACGCAATGCCAATACCCGAACATTGGCCAAAATAAATATGTTGCGTAAGGAAATGATTATTTTAAAAAGAAGCATCGCACCGGTGCGCGAATTAATAAGCGGCATCTTACGCAGTGAAACAGAATTAATTGAAGAGCGCACAGAGAAGTATATTAAAGATATTTACGATCATATTATTCAAGCTAACGATTTGTCGGAAAACTATCGAGATATGATGATGAACTTACATGATCTATATCTGAGCAATGTAAATCTAAAAATGAATGAGGTGATGAAAGTGATGGCCATTGTAACCTGCTTGCTGGCACCGGCTACAGTTATTGGCGGCATCTTTGGAATGAACTTTGAAACGATACCTTTACAACATCACAAATGGGGTTTTTTAATTTCGGTTTCAGTGATGCTTTTAATTCCCATAGCCATGATGTGGATATTTAAACGAAGAGGTTGGTTTAAGTAATTAAAGCGAGCAGTATTTTTCAACACCGGCAATGGCCGTTTGTAATCGGGTGTTATAATCGCCGCTGATATCAATCCAGGGTACCTGCTGGTTAAGCATGATATCACGATAATGATGGTAAAGGGTTTGTCGGGTTGCTAAATCTGGATACTCACGCAATTCATCTTTCACCCAAGGTACATCTACATTACAAAGCAAATACAAATCGTATTTTCTTTCAACGATTTGGTCTAAAATAAAAGCATGACATTGTTGGAAAACAAATTCGCACCATACTTTCATTACATACATATCGGTATCAATAAAAGCAAAAGGCCGAATTGATTGATTTAAAATAATTTCTTGAATGGCTTTATCTTCTAAGGCTAATTGTCCTTTTGCTACGTCCAATAAATTTTCGTACGTGTAATCGGTACCGTTAGTTAATAAATATTCGCGTGCATACTCTTCAACAGCCAGTCCATTAAAGTGATTTGCAAGGGCATGACTTAAACTACTTTTACCGGTAGATTCAGGCCCAATAATAACAATCTTATTTATTTTTTTGCGTGGCGTTTCCATGCAGGTTGGGCTTTGATGGTTTTAGAATAAATGGGGCAATTGGGGTGATGGGCACCGGGCAAATAGCCGGTACTCATTAAAAATTCGTTTACAATTTCACCGCCGGTAAACTTAAATGTTTTTTTAAAAAGCTTTGTCCATTGTGCCCGATCTAAAGGGCCTTGTGCATCTAACCAATTTTTAAAAGAGCCTGCAGATTGTTGTAATTCTAAAATAACGCCGGCATTATAAATGGCTGCATCTACTTTTAATCGATTGCGAATGATACCCGGATCTTGCAATAACCTTTCGCGATCGGTATGGGTATAAGCAGCTACCACGGCAATATTGAAATTGTTATATGCCCGTCTAAAATCAGCTTGCTTTTTTAAAATGGTATTCCAACTTAAACCGGCCTGATTAATTTCAAGAATCAATCGGCAAAATAGTTCGTCATCTTTTTCAATCGGAAAACCATAATGAAGATCGTGGTATGCCCGATGTAAGGCTTGATCTTCTGTTTTCATTTTATTTAAAACGCCACAATAGGTTTGTTCTATATTTGGTTGATTCATTTTTTTGCAACAGCAGTTGATGATTTACAATTATGCTTCCATGCAATTAAGCCCTGAATGGCCATTACCAATAAAATAAGATAATACACACTGGTCATTACATAGTGTTTACTAAAGTACAATGGAATAGAGGCAATATTGGTGGCAATCCACCAATACCAACTTTCAATTTTTTTGCGTGTCATCAACCACATACCGGTATAGGCCGCTGCGCTGGCAAAGGCATCTGCCCAGGGTATGGCATCACCTGCAAAGTATTTTTTTAGGTAAACCAGAATTAAATAAATGACTGCATAACCCACACCAAAAAAAAGCAATTGCTGTTTCCATTCTCTTTTACTAGAATAAGAAATATGCAATACTAATTGTTGTTGCGCATCCTTGCGCGTCCATTGCCACCAACCATAAATACTCATTACGGTATAGTAAAAATTTACCGAGGCTTCGCCAAATAAACTACTTTTAAAACTGAGGTAAATGTAAATGATGGTATTAATTAATCCGGTTGGATAAACCAGAACATGTTCTTTCTTGCTATACCATACACTGATGATGCCAAAAATAACGGCCACATATTCGGCGATACTTGCATGCAGGATATCACTAATAAATTGTTGATATAGCTCAGAAAAATTCAAATTGATTATTTGAACTGAAATTTAGTGAAAGTAAATTGGCTTTCAAAAACAACATAAAAAAAGCACCCGTTTAATCAGGTGCTTTTTCGTGTATGCATTTATGTTATTCTGCTTCGGCTACCACTTCGGTAACTTCCGGAATCATTCTTTTCATCATACCTTCAATGCCCGACTTTAAAGTAATCATACTACTAGGGCAACCGCTGCAACTTCCTTGTAACATTAAGTTTACGCGCCCTGCTTCGTAGCTTTTAAATTGAATGGCACCACCATCCATTTCAACGGCCGGTTTTACATAATTTTCTAGCAACTCTTTAATGCGCTTTACTACATCATCATCATCGGCTGTAACGGTATTGCTACTTTCTGCTTTTTGTGCGGCAACAGCCTCTTCGTTAATTACTACTTTACCTTCTTCCAGATATTCTTTTAAAAACTGCTTGATGGTTGGAATAATATCCTGCCATTCTTCGGTTTCACTGGTTTTTGTTAATGTGATAAAATTACTGGCTATAAATACAGAACGAATAAACGGAAAAGTGAATAATTCTTGTGCTAAAGGAGAAGGTGTAGCTGTGCTTTCATCAACAAAATCAATACTTCTTCCCGGATACAATAATTTGTTGGCCACGAATTTCATGGTTTCAGGGTTGGGTGTCATTTCGGTATAGATGCTAATAACCGGACTTCCTGTCTTTATCATAAAAAGATATTTAGTTGATACTTTGAAGCTCAAAGGTACAACAAACTATAATGATTGCGGGCTAGGAGCTAGGTTGGTAGCAGCGATTGATTAATTATTTCTGATTTCGCAAATTGGGTTTTCGGGATTCGAAACACTTATCGCATCGTAAAAATCAATAACTTAACAGGAGCAAACCCTTAAAATATAGTTCAATATGAAACCCCGCATGTTCTTTGTTATTTTTTGGGCAGCAATTGCCCTGCCTAGTTTTGCCCAACGTGTAAAAAGAAAAGGGGTAGAACCGGTACAAATCAATCAAAAAAAAGAGAAAACACCGCAATTTACGATTGCTCAATTTACAGGCAAGTGGATGGAATTGAGTAGGGCCGATGCCGCCGGAAAAACAATGGCGTTTAGTGATACCATATTTTTTGAAATTACAGCTGATGCAAAAGCAACGATTAAACAAGGCAATCATTCGCGCATGGTTGGAGAAGCTGCTATAGAATCGCCCGGTAATGAACTATTGTTGGTAACTGATGCATTTACGATTCAAAAATTAGAGACCGATAAACTGTGGTTAATGGATGACGAAAACGGGTTGCATTATTTTGAAAAGCAAACGGCATTTTGGCTGGAAACCATGACGCAGCAAACAATAGCCGAGCAAGTTTTTGTGCAACCCATCGAAATATCGCTTCAAAAATTAGTGGGTACATGGTCGGTTTATCGCAAGCAATCAAAGCCGGGAGCCGCCACCGGTGTGGTTTTGGTAAATCGTGTAGAAATTAGCGCCATCAATGAAACAAGTGGCAAGGGTTTGGTTGTTGTAACTCAAAACGAAAAAACAGTTCAATTAACAGCGAGTTTTTTATGGCAAAACCAACAATTGGTAGCAACCTTGCAAGATGGCCAAACGCTTCATTGGCAAGTATATCAGCTAACAGAAAAAGAATGGGTATTTGGCGATGCGACTACGGTTTTACAATATGCAAAGCGTTTATAATTATGGGTGGGAATTTAAAAAAAATAACCCCGTCTAAAAATAGACGGGGCATTGTTTCACCTCAACGCTCAACCATTGAAACTTCTTAAAATAAACTGTTTACGGGGCTAATTAACATTAACGGATAATTTCCTGATGAAGACGCCGTTCCGTTTGATTCATATTTTTCTAATTCGCGATCAATATTTTCACGCACTTTTCTTAAAGAATCTTTCACACGTTGCTCGCCTTGTTGCACTTTCAATTTCACAGAATCAACTTTATTATCATAACGATAATTATCTTCAGAATCAACTGAAACACCATTCGCATTAATATTAACTTTTTGATTGCCGTCGTTTACTTCAATACCATCGGGTCCTACGTGCACTTTATGTTTTTGCTCGCGTTTCCATTGGTTGGCCGGCTCGCCGCCAAGTGTATATAAGCCATCTGCTTTCATGATATAATCAACTCCTCTTTCCCAACCGTCTTCTTCATTATCTAAATCAACATCCATCATATCGTTACCTCCAAAATTAATATGGCCGCCCCATCCGATATTGTTATCAACTTTAATTTGTTTACCTACCGGTACATATATGGTAATCACCACACGTTGGTTACGGAATTTATCTTTTTGATTGATATTGATGCCCTTATCCAGTATTAACAATGAATCTTGTTGTTTTACATTGAACTGAATCATGCTGGCTAATGAATCGGCATACACACGTTTTTGTCCGCAAGCTAATTTTGCCATCGTTACTCTAAAACTATCATTCGGCGATTTGATAATTTTTACACTGATATTTTGCACCAACACGGTATCTTCTGCCCAGCTTTCAAATGGCTGAATACGGAAGTAATTATTACGATACTTAATATTACCGGCTTGTAAAGTGGTTACTTCTAATTTTTGAACGGTAGGATTACTTAATGGTACTTCTTGAATGTTGATGGTGCTAGCGCTTCTAAAGTCTTTGCTTAAGGAAGCGATCAAGCTTATAGCACATGCCCAACCAACAATCCATAAACTAATGAAAGAGAAGCGTAAGATTTTACCATTGCTTCTAATTTTAGCCAAGCGACGGATAATCCAGGTAATTAAACCTACAATTGGCGCAGCAATGAAGAAGATTAGAGTTCCCCAAGCAAGACTGTTTTGCAACCCGTCGGTTAACACATATGCTTTTAAAGGAAATACACTAATAGAAGCAATGGCTAAAGCAAACAGGGCAACTACTAATCCAAAACATACGGTACCAATAATAAAGTAGGCAAAACCTTTCACAATAAGCGCAATAATATCGCCGATTGATTTGGAGCTACGTTTGGCTACGGTTTTTAATTCGGCACCTAGTTGTTGACTTTTTTCGTTTGCAATGGTAGATGCTTCTTGACCAAATTTTTCAGCTCTTTTTTGCACGCCTTTCAATTCTTCTACTACCGAATTTTTAATAGAATTCATATCTACTTTTTCGCCTTTCATTTCTAGTTTTTCGGCTGTGGTATTTGCTTCAGGAATAACTAACCA
>JBJOQA010000100.1:0-7082 GCA_046050225.1 Bacteroidota bacterium
CCTTATAAAATTTATGGGGGCGTATCGTTTTATCAACGCAAAGAAATCAAAGATTTTATTGCCTACTTGCGGGTAATTGTAAACCCAAGTGATGAAGAAGCGTTAAAGCGTATTGTAAATTATCCCGCAAGGGGAATTGGCAAAACCACTATTGATAAAGCAATTTTGGCTGCCAACGACAACAACATCACCTTGTGGAAGGTGCTCGAAAACGCAGCTTCCTATGGTTACAAAGCCGGCACCTTAGAATCGATTAGCAACTTTGTAACGATGATACGCATGTTTCAAAGCGAACTTACGCGCAAAAATGCCTACGATGTGGCCTTTATGGTAGGCAAGGGTTCGGGCTTGGTAAAAGAGTTGTTCAATGATAAAACCACCGAAGGTTTAGCACGTTACGAAAACGTACAAGAATTATTAAACTCCATCAAAGAATTTGTAGATGATCCGGTGCGAACAGGCATTATTAACGAAGATGGTGAAGTACTTGAGAACATTCCGGCTACCGATGCTAATTTACCGCAAGATTTGTTTACCGAAGCCGAACAAGCGGCGGCTGTAACTACCAACAATAATGCGTCTTTGGGTGGTTACTTGCAACAAATTACCCTGCTAACCGATGCCGATAATGAAAAGGAAGATGCCGATACGGTGAAGCTCATGACGATCCATGCCGCTAAAGGATTGGAATATAGTTGCGTATTTGTTGCCGGATTGGAAGAAACCCTCTTCCCCAATGCGATGAGCATCAACACGCGCGAAGAATTAGAAGAAGAACGCAGGTTATTTTATGTGGCCGTTACCCGTGCCAAGAAAAAACTTTGGTTAACCTATGCTAATGCACGCTACCGGTTTGGACAATTACAACAAAACGAACCCAGCCGTTTTATTGATGAAATGCCGGCAGATTATATCGATAAATCTTACGCCGGTGGCGGATTACGTAATCAAAGTTCGGCCAATAATAATTGGGTTAAACCAAGTTTTGAGCGCACCATCGAAAGCAAAACGGCTCAACGCTATCCACCAACGGTTTCAAAAGATACCCCAACCAAGCCTACTATTGTAAGTGCACCAAGGCCGCAGGTAAAAGAGCATACGCCTTCGGCGGATTTTGCACCTAGCGATACCAGCAACTTACAAGAAGGCATGCGGGTTGAACATCAAAAATTTGGTTTTGGTAGCGTAGTTAAAATGGAAGGCGCTGCGCATAACCCCATTGCTACCGTTAAGTTTGATGTAAACGGAGAGAAAAAAATTATGCTGAATTATGCCAAACTACGCATCGTAGAAGGTTAACTAAATAATTGCACCAAATTTGCTTAAGCCGGCAAATGAATAGAAACGATGGCGGATTGATGAACCCCGATGGTCATTAATAATTGACGCCATTGGGCTTCTTGTACATCGGCGGGTGCATCATATCCCAATACCCAAATCACTTTCTTGCTAATGAGGTGTTGTCGGTTTTCGGGTTGTCGATCTATTTGTTGTAAAAATAAGGTTGGCGTTACAATATCGTCGGGTACGGGTTGGCCGGGATTAATATCATCTATCACCAATAGCTCGGCATTCTGCCAATTCCATAAAGTAATTGTTGCGGGGGCTTGCGGCTGCAAAAAAGCAAATAATTTAAACGCCGTAAGATACGTACATGCCTTTTGTTTAAATGAACATTCGGTGGCAATAGCTACTGCCAAGCCGGTTTTTCCACTATTTACCGCACCAAAAATGAGTAAGTGCTGATAAGCTGATGTGTCCTTTAAAAATTCAAGCACCGTTTGTTTTTCCGCAGAACCTATGGGATAGTCCCACTGACTTAACCGAAATTGATAAGGATACTGTGCATTTTGCAGATAAATTTTAGTGCGGTACCAATAATAAGCGGGGTATACTACCACCAACAACGTAACGCCTAATACGTACCAACCGTTGGTTTGCGCATACAAATGTTCGCCGGCCGCAAATGCGCCTAACACAAAAAAGCAAACATCGGTAAAGGTATCAAACGCAATATTGGCCCATGCCGGTGAAAACTGTTGTTGTTTTCCGGGAACAAATAATAGTTTGGATGCGGTGTTTTTTTTGAAAAGGAGCGGCCCTAAAAAATTAAACAATTCAAATACCAACCAAGCCAACCCTATATAAAGCGAACAAGTAAAAGCTACCCTCGCATGGCTATCGGTATCAACCTTTAAAAACCGATATAAAATAAGGGTAGGGAAAAAACCTAGCGAAAAATGTCCAAACTGATTGGCTAGCCAGGCATAGGTTAAACTTACGCCGCGATGCGAGTCTTTACCAATTAAATCGGCTTTCAATTGCCTAAAAATGGCAATTGCATTTACATATTTCATTCGGAAAAGGTTGGTTATCAACAGAAAGATACAATTTTTATATGCATTTTTTTGAAAAACACCTTTTTTTTCGTTACTCCTAAATCAGGAGGAAAAACACCTAAAATTTAGGGAAAAACCCCAATTTTTAGAAAGAAAGCGCATGCACCTTTAGGTCAAACCTTTCCCATGCAACTAAAAAAAAGAAACTACTATCATTTTTCTGTAGTTAACCCTAGCACCGACCCCTTATTTGCTGCAAGTGCCGAATACAATTTGTTTATACAATTGCTACAAGGATCCTTTTTATCAATGGCAGATGTATTGAGCTACTGTATTTTACCCGATCAATTTGACTGCGTATTGCGCGTAAACGATTTTGGCGCCCAATTAAAATTTGATCATCAGGCAGGGGTACAATCGGCCTTAATCAGTGAGTTGCTTTTAATTTTAAAAAATTATGGTGAACAAACAAAAAGAAGAAAAACAGCTATCACTAAACTAACGAAGCAATTAAAGATTACCACACTACCGGAAAATGCTAGGTTTCAAGTAATCCTCATTGATACCTGCCTTCAATTGCATGAATTGCCGATTCAAAAAGGATTAGTGAGTAATGCAGAAGATTGGATGTATTCTTCCCATAACGAGTATGCAGAAGTAAGCAAAGTGCCAATTTGTAGCAAATCACTTTTCTATCTATTAACCGAACTTTCGCCGATGCACTTCAAACCTGTTCCGGTTTTACGCGCTTGTTAGAAGGCAAATTTTATAGCAGTATAATTAGAGTTGAGTTTAAAGAAAAATTAGAGTTTTTTTCCAGCCTTTATCCAACCGGCTATCGAAACTAAACACCATACACCTTCCAACACAACAAAGGGATAATACACAATTAAAATAGAGGCATAACAGGCCAAGGCAGAGCCAATGGCATTCATGGCAAAAAACAAAGAACCTTCCTTGGGTATCCAACTAAAAGTATTCATCAAATAGGCCAATAGCGTAATGGCAACACCTATTGCGCCAATGATATCATGCCATTCCATAACAATTCAATTAAATGGTAAACTTAGTTCCAGGGGTAAAGCACCCCGATATCTGCGTGCAAAATACCATTTAATTCTTGTTCTGCTGCTAACTGTTTTAATAATGTACGCGGATAAAAAACGGGTTCATCACTCAAATCAAAAGTGCCAAAATGCATCGGTATCAATTGGCGCGCACCTAAGCGTTGAAAAGCAACAAGTGCATCCTCTGGGCCCGTATGTGCCGGATACATAAACCATTTTGGCTCAAAAGCACCCACGCCCAAAAACGCCTGATTAATATTGGGAAATAGTTGGCCAATTTCTTCAAAATGCTGCCCCAACCCACTATCAGCACCAAAATATATTTGTTGTTGTTGATAGCAAAGCATAAAACTTCCCCATAACATTTCATTCAAATCGGTTAGTCCTCTCCGATTCCAATGCCTTGCCGGTAAATAAGTAATCGTTACTCCGTCAATGGAGGGATATTGTTGATACCAGCCGGCCTCAACAATTGGATTAGTAATTTTCCATTTGCGCAACAAGGCCGCAATTTCTAATCCAGTATAAATTACCGCATGCGGATTCTGCTTGCAAAGCTGCTGCATGCTTTTTTGATCACAATGATCGCGATGATTATGCGATAACAAAATAAGATCAATATTCGTTAAGTCGCTCACATGGCAAGGCAAGGCCGTATACCGCTTCATCGGCCCAAGTTTATATAATAGCGGATCGGTAATACAAGTAAGCGAACCTATCTGGAATAAATAACTGGCATGTCCCAACCAAACAAAACCGGGTTTTGATTTATCAATGATGTTTGGGTTAACCGTTACTTGCACGTTGCTTTGCTGCTTTTTGCGCATCGCTTTATACGGATTGGTTTCGCGTTGCCAGCGAATCAATTCTTTAAAACTCTTTTCAGAAGGACCGTCAAGATTAATGTATTGATGTAGCTGATTTTGAGGATTTCCTTGCCAATCGTTTTTTATAAACTGCAATTCCGGATTATGCGTGGGCCGCTGTTTATTTTTCGATAGCATCGGTACAAACTTTACTGAGCGGATCAATGCCCGGATCAAAAACATGCGTTAATTGACCATTCTCGTTTATCAGGTATTTGGAAAAATTCCATTTAGGGGGCGTACTATTCCATCCATTTTGCGCAGCATGCGTCAACCATTGAAATACCGGATGTTGCTCAGGTGTTTGAATAACTACCGATTTCTTGGCCAAAGGAAAATTAACCCCAAAATTCAATTTACAAAACTGGGCTATATCTTCATCCGTTCCTTTTTCTTGTTCTTTAAAGTCATTGGCCGGAAAACCAATAATCAATAATTTACTGCCATACTTATCGGCTAATTTTTGCAAAGCCTCATATTGATGGGTATATCCACAATCACTGGCCGTATTTACCAATAAAACTTTTTTACCCTTCAAAGTACCAAAAGGCAATACCGTTCCATTATTAAGCGTAACACTTAGGGTATGAAAAGAAACGGGTGGTTCAATACCTTGTTGCGCCAGCGTTTTGCCACCGCCCAATTTCATAATGAGCGGATAAAAGCTGCGAAGTAATTTTTGTCGGAAAGTCATATGTGGCGAATTACGATTCAAAATGAGTGCATACGAAACCACACCTGCCACTACAATGGCTAAACTAATAACAATTTTTTTAAGCATCGTGACAGTTTGATTTGATATTGGTAACAAAATTAGGGGGTTGCAATGTCCGTTTGTTTCTTTTTTAGAAAATTAACAAGCTTTGCACAGGGTATTTTAGTCAATTGTATGAGGGTTGCATACTGCCCCTTACCTTTGCGGCATGATTCAATATGAGAAATTTACCCTCGATAACGGATTAAGGGTATTAGTACATGAAGACAAAAGCACCCCAATGGCGGTGATTAATGTTTTGTATGATGTAGGCGCCAAAGATGAAAAAGAAGAAAAAACCGGCTTTGCGCACTTATTTGAGCATTTAATGTTTGGGGGAAGCATTAATATCCCCGAATACGATGAACCGCTTCAAATGGCTGGTGGTGAAAACAATGCCTTTACAACAAACGACCTCACCAATTACTACTGCCAATTGCCGGCCGAAAATATTGAAACCGCTTTTTGGCTCGAAAGCGATCGTATGCTAAGTTTGGCCTTTAGCGAAAAAAGCTTGGAAGTACAACGCAAAGTAGTTTGTGAAGAATTTAAAGAACACTACATTAATAAGCCATACGGCGATGTTTGGAATAAATTACGTGCCTTAGCTTACACCAAGCACCCTTATAAATGGATGACGATTGGTAAAGAATTATCGCATGTTGAAAATGCTACCCTCGAAGATGTAAAGGCATTTTTTTATAAACATTATCGCCCCGTAAACGCCATTTTGGTAGTGGCCGGTAATGTTACGGTAGATCAAATAAAACAGCTTTCTGAAAAATGGTTTGGCCCCATCCCAATGGGCGAAAAATACAATCGTCAATTACCGCAAGAACCTGAACAAACCGAACCACGCGAACAAACGGTAAAAGCAGGTGTTCCGTTAAATGCCCTCTACAAATGTTGGCATATTGCTCCCCGTTTGCAAGAAGGTTATTATGTATGTGATTTGATTACTGAAATTTTAGGCGGAGGGGGTTCTTCGCGCTTATTTCAAGCCTTGGTGAAAGAAAAACAATTGTTTAGCAATATTGATTGCTATCATTTAGGCAGTACCGATGCCGGCTTGTTAACCATTGAGGGTAAACTAATCAATGGCGTTGATATGAAAGTTGCCGAAGCAGCCATTATAGAAGAAATTGAAAAATTGCAACAAAACGGTATCAGCGAACAAGAACTGCAAAAGGTGAAAAACAAAACCGAAAGCAT
This sequence comes from Bacteroidota bacterium, assembly GCA_046050225.1. Classification (GTDB taxonomy): domain Bacteria; phylum Bacteroidota; class Bacteroidia; order Chitinophagales; family Chitinophagaceae; genus Ferruginibacter. The sequence continues at coordinate 6,239 of JBJOQA010000100.1, forward strand.
GTTGGCTTTTGAAGACATGAGCTTAATGAGTCGTGCCAGCAGCCTTGCCATGTACGAATTGCTAGGCGACGCCAATTTAATTAATACCGAATTAGAACGCTACCAATCGGTTACCGCCGAAGCATTACTGGAAGAAAGCAGAAAAGTGTTTAACCCCAACAATTGTAGTACCCTGTATTATTTTGCAGAAAACTAAAAAAATTAAACCCGTTTATAATAACATGTTAGATAGAACGATTGCACCGGTAATAAAAGATGCGGTTGAATTTGATATTCAATTAAAAAATGCGGAAGTTTTTACACTCAATAATGGTGTAGAAGTATATATGGTTAATGCCGGCGCGCAAGATGTGATGCAGCTAGAATGGGTGTTTTTTGCAGGCAATCATTTTGAAAAACAAAATGCAGTAGCCGGTGCCACCAATTATTTGCTAAAAAATGGCACTAGCACTAAAACGGCCTTTCAAATCAATGAACAATTTGAATACTACGGCGCTTATTGCAATCGCAGTTGCTTTAACGAAACCGCTTCAGTATCCTTGCATACCCTTTCAAAACACCTGCCGCATTTGTTGCCTTTGGTTCGCGAAATGATTACCGATGCAACATTTCCGGAAGAGGAGTTGCGCATTTTTCAACAAAACAGCCAACAAAAGCTTTCAGTAAATTTGCAGAAATGCGATTTTGTTGCCAACAGATTGATTGATGCAGCCATTTACGGCGAAAATCATCCTTATGGTAAATATGTAATTGCCGCAGATTACGAACAGTTAAATACCGCTTTACTTAAAGCACACTATGCAACCTATTATCAAAAAGGAAAGTGCGTGCTTTTTGTTGCCGG
>JBJOQA010000101.1:0-13347 GCA_046050225.1 Bacteroidota bacterium
CTAAACGGACTCATTTTAAAATATACGTCCGGCGCTTGCCAATAGGTGCGTTCTTCATTTTGAAAACCAAATGGGGTAAGGGTTCGGTTGTATGCGCCACTGCGACTAATGCCTGCTTTAAATAGTTTCGTGTGTGCTAACAGGTTAGATGTCATAAATGCACCATAACTATGGCCACCTACCGCAACTCGGCTACTATCGCCCACACCCATTTCGTGTATTTTTTGAATCGCCGCTTCGGCATTCCAAACAAGTTGATCAACAAAATTATCATTCGGCTGGGTGTCGCCTTCTCCTACAATCGGAAATTCGGTATTGTCCATCACGGCATAACCTTGAGTAGCCCAATAAACCGGCGATCCCCACGTAATTCGAGTAAAATTGTACTTGCTGCCGCGTACTTGTGCAGCATCGGATGCACTTTTAAATTCACGCGGATAGGCCCACATAAATACCGGTAATCTTCCATCTTTTTCAGCATTATATCCGGCAGGTAAATAAAGTTCTGCCGTTAAATCAACACCATCTTTTCTCTTGTAGTTAATTTTTTGTTTGGTTAAGGTGCGTAAAATGGGTTGCGGGTCGGCAAAGTGAGTTATGGGTGAACCAACGCTATCCGACAAAATTCTTACATAATAATTAGGTGGCTCAGTAAGGCTTTGTTTATTAGTAATAAATATACCTTCCTTAAAATCTACCACTTGGGTAACAGATTCATTGTACGGAGCAACACAGCGCCATTTTATAACTGTTGTTTTAGTATTAATATCAAATTCACTTAAAAATGGCAAATCGCCTGCGGCGGATGCACCGGCCCCACGCATCCAAATTTTTGATTTATCTAAAAGTCGGATACTATTTCGGCCCCATTGATTAGGTGCGGTTATGGGCGAACCCGGATCGCCATAAGCATCGTCGGTACTGCGGTCATACAGTTCGGTCAGCAAGTTGCTCGCAGTTTCAAATTTGCTTAATTTAACACGATGTTTTGCTCGGCTGCGCTCATAAACAAAATATAAGGAGTCGGTTACCGATTCTATATTGGCCATGCGCATTGGCGTTTGTACTAACATTTTAGGTTGACCAACAAATGGTGCTTCCAAGGTATACGCCGCATCATGAAACGCCACTTTTTTCTTCATTAAACCACTATCCAATGGTTCTATCCAAATAAGTTTTGCTGCTGAAGTCGCTACCCATTCATGATCTCTAGGTGAAGGCAGGGTATTGTCGTAACCGGTTGGTGCTAATTCGCTGCTCGGAATTTGCGCTAATGATTTTATTGTTTTACCTGTTAAATCAGTTACTAAAATAGTACTGTTAAATCCAAACGCAGGTACTAAATAAGAGTAAGGTTTATCAATTCTTTCAATCAACAAGTACTTTAAATTAGGAGAGGGGGAATAGCTCGTAAAAATAGCAGGTTGCCCAATTTTACTTTCTATTCCATTGGTGTTTTTTACTAATTGAGCACTGGCATAAAATTCAAATTGCAACTCATCAAATGGCGATTTAATTAAATCTTGATAAGTTACACTAGCCGCAACTTTGCCCAAATTTTGTTGAATGGTTGGTCCTTTTGGAGCAAGTGGTTTAACGGGTGCTTTTGAAGCCGGTTGTAAAATTGTTTTGTAAATCAAGGTTTGGTTACCTAACCATTCATAGGCAGTACCTAAAACAATATTGAGCGGCTTTTTATTAATTTTGGTGGCTTTGGATAATTTAATGTCAATCAGGTATAAATCAATACCCGTTCCATTATTATGCGTGAACGCAACTTTTGAATTATCATCATTCCAACTTACATTTCCGGCTCTAAGCGGCTGTGGTAAACCGGTAATGGTAGTGCCCATTTTTTTGCCGGTTGAATACAACAAAATATTGGTGTAATAGGGTGTTCGGCTAGGTGCAAAAATACCTGGATGAATGCGCAAGCCAGCTATACGCAATTCTGGTTGTGCTAACTCTTCTACGCCCGGTAAAGCACTTCTTTCTAAAACTAAATACTGACTACCTTTTCCATTAAAAAGTACGCCGGGCGTTGGTTGTGCTAAAGCTAAATCGGCAATAGCAGCAGGCGGTGTTTGATAAGGAATGGCATCTTGCCCCTTTGCAAATTGGGCTAGCAAGATAAAACCTAATAAAATTTTGTGTTTCATTTGAATCATATGTCGATGCATTTTATAAATTAGAAATACCAACTTTTTGTTGAATATATTGATTGGTTGCAATTGCTTTTAACATAAATAAGGCTACATCTCCGGCGTTGATGTGCATGTTATTGGGGGTAGGCGGATAATTTGCTTCGGTTATAAAGTTACCGGTTGCCTCGTGTGGTAAAATTTGGGGCGGACAAATCATCGTCCAGTTTAATTCACTTGCCTCCAAATAGCGAAGTGCTTTTAAATGCTCTCTGCCAACAGCCTCATATTCGGCAGGATAATCTTCTTGTTCCAATATAAGCTTGTCTTCCAATGTATTTAAAACGCCCAATCCACCAACCGCCACAATTCGATTTAGCTTTTTTTTCTTCATTTGTTCTAGGATAATTTTAATACCCAGGCTTCTAGTTTTATCATCTCCATCAATATGACCGCCCAAAGCTGATAATACCGCATCGCAACCTTGCATTGCCTTGCCAACTTCGCCACTGTCAAATAAGGCGCCATGAAACAAAGTTAGATCGGGTGTTTCCGGAAAATTTGCAGTAAATACATTTCGTCCAAAAGCTACCACTTGGTGTTGGTTAAAAAGCGCCTGCTTTACTAACTCTTTGCCAATCATGCCGGTTGCTCCAAAAATAATCAGTTTCATGTTGAATTTTCTTAAAGATAATATCTTTTAAATGGCAACATGAATGAAATTTTATGATGTGTTGGCGCAAATATTTAGGATGGATTATTCACCACAAGCGTTTGCATTGAATTTTATAAATAGAATTTGCCCCTTGAAATAGAATGAATAGAAATTTTTAACAAGTTTTGAATGAAAACAGCACCAAAAATGATTCAGTTTACGAACAATCCAATACCTTTAACGGCAAAATTGTTAACTCATGAAACGATTACTTATTCTTGCCATGATGATGGTAAGCGCCCAGCTTGTTTCAGCGCAGGGTATTGATGAAATCAGAAACTTGGCTATTCTGAAACAAAATGATAAAGCCAAAGAAGCGGTAGATAAATATCTCTCTGTAGAAAAAAATGCAAAAAAACCGGATGGTTGGTTTTATAAAGGATATATTTTGAACGAAATGTCGAAAGATCCTGCAAAAACGCAAGATGAAAGCAGCGCGCTTAAATTGGAAGCATTGGAAACATTTAAAAAATATCGTTCCATCGATCCAAAAGCTGTTTTAATGGAAGAACAAACGAATAGTCCTTATTTTGATATCTATTCAGGATTTGCTTCAGATCTTGGCGTGAAAGCATACCAAGATAAAAATTTTGCAAAAGCGGCGGAGTACTTTGCAAAAGCATTGGATGTGCACGATTATGTGTACAGCTTGAATATCGCCGGTAATAATGGGTTTAAATTTTCTGCTTTAGATACCACCTTAGTTTTGTACACTGCTATTGCTGCTGGTGAAGCAAAAAATTCCGACATGTCAATTACCTATTATCGTAAATTGATAGATGCAAATATCGCCGGCGAACAATATGTTGACGTTTATCAACAAGTTGCCGAGCATTATAAAAGCAAAAAAGATCATGCAAATTTGATTGCGATTTTAGAAAAAGCACGTCAATTATATCCTGCAAATACAGAGTATTGGATTGCTTTAGAAATTGAAGATGCAACCGCTGATGTAGAAAAACCGGCCTTATTTCAAAAGTATGATGAGTTGGCCGCTAAATTCCCGAATAACTATACTATTTATTATAACCAGGCGGTTGAAATCTTTAGATATGTATACTCTGAAGAAGCAAAAGGCCAAAATACGAACGACTTAAAAGCTAAACTTACCGATTGTTTGAATAAGTCTATTGCTATCAAATCTACGGTTGATGCTAACTTTTTAATGGCTAACTTTTTGTATAATTATTCAATTGATATTTCTGATGAGGCTAAAAAAATCAAAGGTCCAAAACCGGATGATTTGAAGAAGAAAAAAGAAATGAACGAACGTAGTACCAAAGTAATGAATGATGCCATTCCTTATGCTGAAAAAGTGGTTGAATTGTTCAAAGCTGTAGCAAAACCAAAAAGCCAAGATAAAATCAACAACCGTCAAGCATTGATTTTATTGCGTAATATCTACGAAGTGAAAAAAGATCAAGTGAAGGCAGATATGTACGATAAGTTGTCAAAAGAGGCAAATTAATTGAAGTTAAAAATGTTAAAACGGCAATCCAATTGGGTTGCCGTTTTTTTATGCCTTTAACAAAAACAACCGGAAACAAACATTTATTTATCTTGCAGTATGCTTTCAAACGGTCAAAATATTAAATGGGTTGAATGTCCGCGTGATGCCATGCAGGGCTGGCCTTCTTTTATTCCTACTTCTGCCAAAATTGAATACATTAACCAACTGTTGCAAGTAGGATTTGATACACTCGATTTTGGAAGTTTTGTATCGCCCAAAGCCATTCCGCAAATGGCAGATACCAAAGACGTTTTAAAAGGATTGAAGTTGGATGCAACCACTACCAAGCTGTTAGCCATTGTAGCCAATTTGCGCGGTGCTACAGAGGCGGCGGCTTTTGATGAAATTGCCTGCTTGGGATTTCCATTTTCCATTTCGCCTACCTTTCAGTTAAGAAATACCAACAGTACTATTACCGATTCTATTCAAACGGTGTCTTCTTTGCAAACCTTGTGTATGCAAAATAAAAAGCAATTAGTCGTGTATTTATCGATGGGTTTTGGAAACCCTTATGGAGATCCATATGATGAAGCGGTATTAGCTACCTATTGTCAATTGTTTAAAGAAATGGGTGTACAAACCATAGCGATAGCAGATACGGTAGGAGTTGCTTCTCCGCAACAAATCGAGCAAGTTTTAAATGCAATCATTCCGGCTTTTCCCATGCTTCAAATTGGCGTACATCTGCATAGTACCATTGAAAATTGGAAAGATAAAGTAGATGCAGCTTTACGCGCAGGTTGTACCAGATTTGACGGCGCTTTAAAGGGTATCGGCGGCTGCCCGATGGCCGGCAATGACTTGGTAGGGAATTTAGATTCGGAGCTTGTTTTGCCCTATTTAAAGTCTTTAAATAAATTATTGCCACTCAATGAGCAAGCACTGCAAAATTCGAGTGTATTAGCCGCCTCTATTTTTCACCACTAAATAAACTTGTGCAATCGATATGGAATTTCGACAGGCATTTCAGCCGCAGCCCTTTACCGTTAAAATTGAACATCATCATCCGTTAATGCTGCTGGGATCTTGTTTTACCGAAAATATTGGAGCTAAGTTGCGCAATCTAAAATTTTCGTTGTTAGAAAATCCGCATGGAATACTATTTAATCCAATCAGTATCTCCCAAGCGATAGAGGATTATATTAACAACCGTCAATACACCCAGAACGATCTTTTTTACTTCAACGAAAGTTGGCATAGTTGGAATCATCATAGTCGTTTTTCTGATCCCAATGATTTAGCGAGTATTGATCGAATCAATCAGGCCATCGGGCAAGCGCATCAATTTATTCAACAAACAGAATGGATATTGATAACATTGGGGTCGGCATTTGTGTATCAAATCCCTCAAAATTTAGCATTCGCCGGAAAGGTATTTTCTCATCATTGGGTGGCCAATTGCCACAAAGTACCAACTGATAAATTTGTAAAAGTGTTACTGCAACCCGATGATATCGCATCGCGCTTGCGCAAAACCATTGACCAGGTAAAGGCCATTAACCCCAATGTTAAGTTTATATTCACCATAAGTCCGGTTCGACATCTTCGAGATGGATTTATAGAAAATAATAGAAGTAAAGCTGCTTTAATTCAGGCGGTGCATCAATTGGTTAATGAAGAAAATGGTGTTTTTTATTTTCCGGCTTATGAATTGGTAATGGATGATTTACGCGACTATCGATTTTTTGCGGAAGATATGGTGCATCCCAATTATTTGGCAACGAATTATGTTTGGGAAAAATTTTTAGCCACGGCTATGCCGGATGATAAAAAAGCTTTGTTTAAAGAAATCGTGCAAATTAGCCATGCTCGTCAACACAAACCATTTAATCCGCATTCTAACGCGCACCAAACATTTAAGCAGCAACATTTACAACGAATTCAAATGCTCTTGGAAAAGTATCCCTATATTAACTTTTCGGAGGAAATTGATTTTTTTTCTCGTTAATTGAAAGAGGAGAAACTAAATTACGAATAGTTGAAAATCAATAAATACGCACTGGTTATGCATCCTGTTCTGCGAAGTAAGGGGATGGATGGGCTATAAAGCTAAAATTTCACTTTTTTATGAGAATCAGGTTGGCCGATTACTAAAAAAAAGCGCTATTTTGCTGCTTGATTGGGCATACCTCAAATTAAGAAAATGAAAGTAACGATCATAACAGTAACATACAATGCAGAAAAGTATCTGCAAGATTGTATAGAATCTGTTGTGAACCAATCTTACCCCAATATTGAGCACATCGTAATTGATGGGGGGTCAACCGACGGCACCATCAATATCATCAAAAAATACGAAAAACATATTACGCATTGGATTTCTGAAAAAGATAGAGGGATGTATGATGGCATCAATAAGGGGATGCGTATAGCTACCGGCGATGTTATCGGTATTTTAAACAGCGATGACGTGTTGGCTTCTATTGATGTAATTGATAGTATAGTAGCCTGTTTTAAACAACATAAAGTAGATTCATTGTACGGTGACTTGGTTTATGTTGATCAAGTAAATACCCGCAAAGTAATTCGTTACTGGAAAGGCTTTTCTTATAAGCGTATTCGCTTTGCCTATGGTTGGATGCCGGCACATCCTACTTTTTATTTTAAGAGAGCATTATTGCCTGAATTGGGTGGCTATGAATCGCATTATTTTACCGCAGCCGACTATGAATTCATGGCTCGTTACTTATACAAACATCGAATAAGCGCCGTTTATCTTCCTAAGCTGATTGTTAAAATGAGAGTAGGTGGCCAAAGCAACCGAAATATAATGAGTAGGCTGAGGGCAAATAGAAGAGATTATTTGGCGATGAAAAGGAATCAAATTCCATTTCCACATATAGCATCTATTTTGAAACCATTAATTAAATTGAAACAGTATTACTATACCTTGTTTCAGAAAATGGTTGATTAATCGGAAATAAAAATAACAACGAACATGTTTAGTTTTTTTCGGAAGAAAACTGCGAAAAATGTAGTTACCCAACTGCCTTTTAAAACAGATATTCATTCGCATATTTTACCGGGAATAGATGATGGCTCACCTGACCTCGAAACCTCTTTAAAATTGGTGAAAGGGATTTATGATTTGGGAATTAGAAAAACTGTGGCCACACCACATGTCATTTCCGATATGTATCGCAATACACCCCAAACCATCCAGGCGGCTTTAAATATTTTAAAGCCGGCCGTTGCCGACGCAGGTATGGATATTGAAATTCAAGCTGCTGCCGAATATATGATGGATGATTACTTTGTAAAATTGTTGCGTAGCGGAGAAAAATTGCTAACGATAAAAGATTGGATGGTACTTACTGAACAATCTTATGCTACCCCCACCAATAACCTGAATGAAATTTGTTTTGAACTGATAACAGCAGGTTATCAACCAATATTAGCCCATCCGGAGCGATATATCTTTTATCACGACGATTTTGAACAGTTTCATAAATTAAAAGATATGGGCTTTTTGTTGCAGGTAAATATGTTATCTATTACAGGTTATTACGGCAAACCGGTAGCTAAAGCCGCAAAATATATTTTGGAGCAAAAATTGGTAGACTTTGTGGGTACCGATATGCATCATTATCGCCATCTGAGCGTGCTCTCTGATCCGCAATGTTTAGAATTGTTTGATAAATACATGGGCACTTTGCAATTAAATAATCGATTTGATATTTAATAACTTCGATGTAACCTGGCTAAGTTTGTAACTTTGCGAGAAGAATGAATTTACATTAATAGGTCAGTACCAATAGCATTTAAATCTTGAAACAGCTCGCATCGCTTCATCGCTTTTTTTGGAAATACCGTTTTAGGTTTTTTCTCGGCTTTATTTTCATTATTCTTACCAACTATTTTAGAATTTTAGCCCCTCAATTAACCGGTTATGTTATCGATACGGTTGTTCATGCCATCGATTCAAAACCATTGAGCCATCAAGAAGCGCATACCAATTGGATGGTTCAACAAATTATTCAGCAACTTACAAACTTTACCACTGCGCAAAAGGTATTTTGGAGTGGTATTATCTTACTCATATTGGCACTCATCTCAGGCATATTTATGTTTTTAATGCGACAAACCATCATTGTGATGAGTCGATTAATTGAGTATGATCAAAAAAATCAAATCTTCAAACACTATCAACAATTAGATAGTGAATTTTATAAAGTTCATGCTACCGGCGATTTAATGAATCGAATTTCGGAGGATGTGAGCCGAGTAAGAATGTACACCGGGCCGGCAATTATGTACTTTATTAATTTGGCTGCGGTTTTGGGTTTCTCTATATTTTTCATGTATAAAACCAGTCCAAAGTTAACTTGGGTCGCCCTTTCGCCATTACCAATTTTAGCCATTACCATCTATTTTGTAAATACGCTTATTGATAAAAAGAGTGAAAGAATTCAATCGTTACTAGGCGATCTTACAACCAATGCGCAAGAAGCTTACAGTGGAATAAGAGTCATAAAATCGTTTGTGCAAGAAAAGGCCATGCTCGGTTTTTTTAGTCAAAATAGTGAGCGTTACAAAAAAGAAGCTTTAGGCTTGGCGAAATTAGAAGCAATCTATTTCCCCAGCATGGCATTATTAATTGGGGTAAGTACATTGATAACCGTAATGGTTGGCGCATTGGATGTAATTCATCAAGTGCCCGGCGCATCAGTGGGTACAATTGCCGAATTTGTAATGTATATCCAAATGCTTACGTTTCCGGTGAGTGCAATTGGTTGGACGGCTAGTATGACACAACGAGCCGCAGCTTCGCAAAAACGCATTAATGAATTTTTGAATCAGGTGCCCAAAATTCAATCTGCTCCACATGCACAAACGCCGGAAATTAAAGGTGGAATTAAATTTGAAAAGGTGAATTTCACCTATGACCATACCGGTATTCATGCGTTGAAAGATTTTGATTTGGAAGTGTTGCCCGGCCAAAAAGTAGCAATAGTGGGTAAAACCGGCTCAGGTAAATCAACGGTTGCGCAGTTACTGTTGAGGATGTATGATCCTCAAGAGGGAAAAATTGAATTAGACGATATTTCTCTAAAAGATATTCAAGTGCAACATTTAAGAAATCACCTTAGTTATGTGCCGCAGGATGTTTTTTTATTTAGTGATACCGTAGAAAAAAATATTGCTTTTGGTTTACATGATGCCACCAATGATCAAGTTTTAAAGGCCACACAACAAGCTTGCATCCATCATGAAATTATGCAGTTTCAAGAAGGTTATCAAACCATGATTGGCGAACGTGGCGTAACTTTAAGCGGTGGACAAAAGCAAAGAATTTCAATTGCACGTGCACTCATTAAAAATCCTGCATTAGTAATTTTTGACGATTGCTTGAGTGCCGTTGATGCCAAAACTGAAAAGGAAATTCTTACGAATCTGAACCAATATCTGCAGAATAAAACGGCAATTATTATCACGCATCGCATTTTTTCATTGCTTCAATTTGATTTAATAGTAGTATTAGAGGAAGGTAAAATTGTAGAAAAGGGCAATCATGAGCAATTAATTGCCTTAAATGGGGCTTATGCAGCCATGTATCAGCAACAGCAAATTCAAGATAATTAGTCACCGCAAAGGATTGCAGAAGCGTTTCTGCGCCTACTATCAACAGTTTATTAACATTGGTGCAAACCTTTGAATTTACGCCGCTAAATTGCCTTCGCATAATTTTGCTATTTCAAAAACAAATCTATCTTTGTTTACACTTAACAATCTATTAACGAATCATTCTTTAAAAAACTTTTTACTGTGGCGTACGAGAACAATGACAAAAAAATGGAAAGCGTTTACAGCAAACGTATCAAAGCCGGCAAACGCAGAACTTACTTTTTTGATGTAAGAGAAACACGTGGTAGCGATTTTTACCTAACCATTACCGAAAGCCGCAAACGCTTCGATTCGGATGGGTACGACAGACACAAAATTTTCTTGTACAAAGAAGATTTTAATAAGTTTATTAAAGGATTGACGGAAGCGGTAGATTTTGTAAAAACAGAATTAATGCCTGATTTTGATTTTGATGCATTCAACCATGACACGCCTTATGAAGGGGATGAATCAGGTAGCACAGAAGGCAATGAAGGTGGTTATGAAGCGCCTGTTGCAAAGGTAGCACCTGTTGAAGAAGTACCGGCTGCTCCGGTAGTTGAACCCGCTCCTGAGCAAGATCATACAGCTTCTAACGGAAGTACCGAAGAAGTAGATAAATGGTAATAACCCAATCATCAATATAAAAAGCAGGCCTCCAATTTGGAGGCCTGCTTTTTTAAGTTATAGATTAGCAATTCTTTTTTCAGATGGATATTTTACCGTGTAACTGAATCTTACCTTTTTACTTTCTCCGGGTGCCAATTCAATCTTCCAGGTGAGAATGCCGGTTTCAGGATTAATCATCGCGTCATCACTTCTTTCTAAATTAACCTCTACTTCTTTTACCAAACTCAATGGATATTGATCTTTCAACAATAAATTCATTTTGGTAGTTTTATTGTTTTTAACCACTAATTCATAAGTAAAGGTTTGTTTAACGGTTGATCCATTGTTTTTTGTGGTAGTAAATTCTTTTACAATATTGCGTTTCACGGCTAAACGTTTATCTCTACCTAAGGATAAATTCATCGTGTCGGCGGTAATATTGGGGTCAATTACCGATTTGCCGATATACGTATCATCCATAATAATATTCGCTGCGCCCGGTAACAAATTGAGGTTTTGCCAATCGGCTATTTCTGCTAACAAGTAAGCGTCGCGATCTAATTTAGGAACAGCATAATTTTTTAAGGATGCTTTTAGTTTTTCTTCTTTTATAGTTACGCTTTGAATTTCACCATCACTATTAATATCATAAGGTAAATCAATTTCAAAATTGGTGTTTAGTTGGCTTTCGCTTAGGGTGGTAAAGTTGGCTAGGTTAGAAGGGTCGATCGTTTGGGTAGCTAATCCTAAACTCTTTTTTGAATAGCCATTTACAGCAACATCATCTGCGGCAATCACTTCAGCATCTCTTTTTGTTAACCCATAACTTTGAATAGTGTTGCTAACCATTGGGGCATTGTTTAAATTAGCTGAATATAATTGCGGAACATAAAGTTGCAAATACCAAGCGTTTAAAAGTGGAGCGACGCCGCCCCAAGTTGGATTTGCCGTACTTAAAGTTAATTTAACTTGCTTCCAATTGATGCCGGTGTTTTGTGAAACAGAGGCTTTATATACCAATTTTATTTCGTTTGTTTTTGAATTCACACGCACATCGTACATGGGTGTAAATCCTGCATAATTGGTAAAATAACTCAGGCTGATTGGGATGTCTCCCGAAGATTTGCAAAGCACTTGCAAAATGAGTTGTCCGGTGGTTTTAACAGGCGCTACCGGAACATTTTGAGCCTCTTGAATTTTTGCGTAAAACTGTTGAATTCGTTCCTGAACAGCGGCTTTATCTTCATTAAACTTAAAGATGGCCAATTTGCTTTTTTCAATTTTGGCCGTATAGGCATTAATCAATTTTAAGGTTTCATCACTGGTTATTGTTTTAACCGTAGTGCTATTGATCGTAATTTCAATAAGCCTGCCGGTTTTGTCAAGGGTTTGCTGTTCTATATCAATCAAATTATTTAGTCTACCTGTTTCCTTATTTAAAATTAAAATGGAGTCATTCCATTTTTTTATCATGGGATTAACTACAACGGGTACTGTAGGCGTATATAATTGAAATTTTTGCGAAAGCAGCGCTACATTTTCGGGTACACTAATTTGTAAACTATTGATATCGATATTCGTTGCAATTTGATTGATGATAATTTGACGGGTATTACTGTTAACGGGCACTTTGGCTTGATGAGTGAGTTCGGCGCCATGTCCGAAATAAACAACTGCAGACTTAAGCGTAGCGTCGGTTTTAGTGGTGTCTTGTGCCTTGATAATTAAACTGAATGCTAATAAAAAGCAAATTGAAATGGATTTGTACATCATGTTTTTCTATTTTGTACCGGTAGGATGTGGTAAAAAATGAGATTACATAATGCGAATAAAAAAAATCTCTTTTTTTTGAAAAGAGATTTTTTGAAGGGATACCATCTATGAATTTATTTATTGTGCTTTTGTGAAAATTTCAATCACGCCATTTTTGCCGGCCGCTCCATAAAGTGCCGTTGCTGCATCACCTTTTAAAACATTAATTTTTGAAATTTGATCAGCTGTTAAATTGTCGGGATTAAAATCTTTACTTGCAATTTTCCCGTCTATTACATAAAGGGGAGTCGATTTGCTAGTTTGGGTATTCCCAATAAAGTTTAAAGTATCCGACGTTAATGTTGTTTTCTGTTCAATTTCGCAAGCTCCGAATTTTGCTTGCGCACCATATTTTTTGATAGCCGCTTCCGGGGCTAACCAAGAAATAGTTTGTGCGCTTTTTTTGCCATTTAAAAGATGTTGGGTAGCCGCTTGTTGGTTGCCAATAATTTTTCCATTCAAAACGTATAAAGCCTTGCTGATATCGATATTTACCTTTTTATTATTTACATCTGCCCAAATCGTAGCCGATGGCTTGGTGGCTTGCGGTATCGTATCTTTTATAGCAACAGCAACCGTTTTTGGTTGCGAACGATAACTAGCAATACTTGCTAAAATATTTTGCGCAATTAGATCTTGTCCCGCCTCGCTGCTGATAAAATTTAAATCCTTTTTGTTACTCATATAACCGGGACTTAACAAGATAGCCGGTGCTTTTGACTGTTTTAAAATCCATATTCCTTTGTCTCTTTGAAAAGGTTGTTTCGTAACGGCTAATGGGTAATTGTTTGAAAATTGGTGAATAAAGGCAGATGCCGCAATTTTACTGGCTGCAGCATTTCCAAATTCATTGCGAGCAACAAAAATTTCTAATCCATTTTTATTAATGTTTGTTTTTTCGCTCGGGGCTGATTCATGGTGAATGGTAATTAATAGATCACATCCTGATGCATTGG
>JBJOQA010000102.1:0-4013 GCA_046050225.1 Bacteroidota bacterium
TCCATCCATACAAAAATGATTAGTATTGCAGCTCCGGTTGAATAAATATTAAAAGCAGATTCATGAGTTTTGAAGTAAAAGCAATAGCAGCGGCACATAAAAAAGTAAAAAGCGGCGCTGATTTTTCGAGTTATATTGAAGAAATAAAGCAGTTAGGCGTAATACGGTACCATTGCTTTGTAGAAAATGGGCATCAGGTATATTTTGGCGAAGCCGATTTTGAGGCAAAATCAAAACCTAAATATGCCAATTTAATCGTGGCCAATATTAGCGATAAGGATCGATTTAAGCACTATCTGCGCAATCATCAGCGCGGACAAACCGATTACCCCACTTTTTGTAAACAAGCGGCAGAAACCGGCGTAGATAAATGGACGGTTGATCTTACACAAATGACTTGCACCTACTTTGATAAGCAAGGCAAAGCCATGATTACAGAAGTGATACCTGCAGTTTGAGTATTGAAATATAGCAGTTTAAGCTTTTTTAGCAACCATCGTTAATATGGTGGCAATACCGGCTAGTTCATCGGTATCATCAAAAAATTCTACCAGCCATTTAACAATGCCTTTGTCGATATCGTCGCCGCGTTTAAAATCTTCGGGATTTTCAACGATGCGTTTATCATTGGGCAACTTTTCTTTACAAGTAAAGCGGATATATACTTCGGTGCCAGGATAAACCGGTTTGGTAAAGCGAAGTTCGTCGATGCCGTAATTGAGTAATACCGGATTTTTTTCGCTGCCATCTACAAACAAACCCGCTGCCATACTCATGATAAGGTAACCGTGCGCCACTTGTTTTTCGAACATGGTGCCGCTAAAGTCGGTAGTAGTAAGATGTGCGTAAAAATGATCGCCCGATAAATCGGCAAATTGATTGATATCTTCGGTAGTTACCAAGCGTTTTTCGGTTACAATTTGATCGCCGATCACCAATTCATCAAAATATTTTTGGAAGGGGTGTTTGCCCGGATCTTTACCCGGTGCATTGGTTTGGTATACTTGCGTGATTTCGGTGAGCATCGCCGGTGAACCTTGTAAAGCAGTACGTTGTAAATAATGTTTTACGCCTCGGATACCGCCCATTTCTTCACCACCACCCGCCCTGCCGGGCCCACCGTGTACCAATAATGGCAAAGGTGATCCATGGCCGGTGCTTTCTTTGGCACATTCGTTATTCAACACCAAAATGCGGCCGTGATAACAGCCGGCACCTAAAACATACTGGCGTGCAATGCTGCTGCTGGCAGTAACGATGCTACTCACTAAACTGCCTTTACCCAGTTTACTAAGGGCAATCGCTTCGTCAATACCCTTGTAAGGCATGAGGGTACTAACCGGCCCAAAGGCTTCAATATTATGAGGCTCCCAACTTTGAAATGGTGTAGCGTTGTATAATAAAATAGGCGAAAGAAAAGCGCCTTTTTGTGCATCGGCACCAACAACTGTTACCGCATCTACATCGCCATAAATCAATTGTGATGTGGTGCGCAATTTTTCTATTTGCGCTTTAACTTCTTTGCGTTGTGCTTCGCCGGCCAAACTGCCCATTCTAACCGAGGCTTCTAACGGATTACCAATGACGGTTTGGCTAAGCGCCTTGGATAGGGCTTGCTGAACGGCTTCCAGTTTATTTTCGGGCACAAATATCCGGCGAACGCCGGTACATCTTTGTCCGGCTTTTAAAGTCATCTCTTTTCTAATTTCTTTAATAAAGATGTCCCACTCGGGCATATCCGGTGTAACATCTTCGCCCAGCACCATACAATTTAAGCTATCGGCTTCCATGGTAAAAGGCGTGTTTTCGCGCAGGATGGCCGGGTTAGATTTTAGTAATAAGCCGGTATGGGCGCTACCGGTAAAGGTTACCACATCTTGTGAGTTTACATGATCAAGTAAGTCTCCGGCGCTGCCGCAAATGAGTTGTAAGGCCCCTTCGGGGAGAATTTTACTTGCAATTATTTCGCGCACCACCGCTTCGGTAAGATAACTGGTAACCGTAGCCGGTTTTACAATACAAGGCATACCGGCTAAGAGGTTAACGGCAATTTTTTCGAGCATGCCCCACACCGGAAAATTAAATGCATTGATATGGATGGCCACCCCCTCTTTAGGAGTGAGGATGTGCAAACCCATGAACGTACTGTTTTTGCTGAGGTTATGGCTTTCGCCATCGATGCAAAAAGGATGATCAGAAAACTTGCGACGCAGAGAGGCGTTTGCAAACAAATTTCCGATACCGCCTTCTATATCTACCCAGCTATCGGCTTTGGTAGCGCCACTTTGGTAAGAAAGCGCATAAAATTCGGGTAGGTGGTTGCGAAGATGCATCGCCAAGGCCTTCAACATATTGCCGCGTGCATGAAAACTCATGGAACGCAGGGCGGGATTACCTACGGTGCGACCATAGTTTAAAATGTCTTTAAAAGAAAGATCTTGGGTACTTGCAAACGCAATGGGTTCGCCGGTTACGGCATTAAAAAGCGGTTGACCTTCTCCGGCGCCATTTACCCAGGTACCGGAAACATAGTTGCCTAATTTTTTCATCTGTTGTATTTTTTGATGAAATAATTTTTGTTATTTATTTCATCCTGCAATCGATTAGCAAATCTACAATCTTAATTGTTTAAGAAGACAGCTTTTGCATAAATGTGTAACAGTAGCAGTTCTGTATCTTTAGCCACTAAAACCATTAAATGGAAATTTTACAAGCCTTTAGTTGGGCCAATTGGATACTGATTATGATAGCGGCTTTTATTATTGGCATGGCCAAGGCCGGATTAAAAGGTATCGACATGTTGAATGTTACGATTATGGCGATCGTATTTGGCGGCAAGGCTTCAACCGGAATTGTGTTGCCGTTGCTTTGTGTGGCTGATATTGGCGCTGTACTTTATTATAATCGACATGCACAATGGAAACATTTTTGGAAGTTGATTCCTTGGATGGCTGTTGGTATTTTGTTGGGCGTTTATGTGGGAAAGGATATGGACGAAGGGTTGTTTAGAAAAATTATGGCGGTCATCATCATGATTACGATTGTGATTATTTTATACATGGAGTTTAGGAAAAACCAAACGGTACCCACGCACCCGTTGTTTGTAACCACCACAGGCCTTGCAGCAGGCTTTACCACGATGTTGGGTAATTTGGCCGGTGCATTTGCTAATTTATATTTTTTAGCGATGCGCATGCCAAAGAACGATTTTATCGGTACGGCGGCTTGGGTGTTTTTAGTCATTAATTTATTTAAGTTTCCTTTTCAGGTTTTGTATTGGCATAATATCAATTGGCATACATTATCTATAGATTTGGTTTTACTACCTGCGCTGGCATTAGGCTTTTGGGCCGGGTTATATTTAACGGCCAAGATTAAAGACATGCATTATCGCAGAGTTGTAATAGCACTAACACTAGCCGGTGCGGTGCTGATGTTTTTAAAGTAAACTAACGTTTATATACAAACGAAAAAACTATTTATCAATTCAAACAAAAACCCCGATAAAAATATCGGGGTTTTATAAGAAGATTGTTTTTCAATGCTTTTAACAAGTGGTTTCGAAGGTCCAACTTGTTTGTTTTACATTGGATTGGATGTTTGGTTTTTCAGTGCCAAGGATAATTGGATTGTTGGATTTGATAATTAGTATCACATGCACAACACAAAGCTAACAACTCAATATCTACCTTACAAACATTTTGATATCAAAAAAAATGAATTGCGTTAATTAACGTAGGATGGCATAAGTAGAACTACGTAATTAGCGGCTAAAGGGCATAAAAAAGCCCGATGTGAATCGGGCCTTTCTTTTTGTGGATCAAAAATTTGTGTTGTTCAGTGTGGTTTTTTTCAAGGAGTGTCGGATTGATTGGTTTTTAATTGGATGTTGGATGGTTGGATTTTTAATAGGATTGGTTTCAAAACGACAAGTCAAAGATAGATGGCCCTAAATCAACCGCCTACAAAATAGCGCACGAATAAATTTAATTGCGTTTTTTAGCTTAGTAAGT
>JBJOQA010000103.1:0-5172 GCA_046050225.1 Bacteroidota bacterium
TAGATTGATAATCTTCAAAAATCAACCCAAATAACAGGCATATGATGACGAGTGCTGAAATTCGCCAACAATTTTTAGATTTCTTCAAATCAAAGGCGCATACAATTGTTCCTTCAGCCCCAATTGTGCTGAAAAACGACCCCACCCTGCTGTTTACTAACTCAGGGATGAACCAGTTTAAAGATTATTTCTTGGGAAACAAACCCGCGCCTTATAAAAGAGCCGCAGATACCCAAAAATGTTTGCGCGTAAGCGGAAAGCACAACGATTTGGAAGAAGTGGGGGTTGATACCTACCATCATACCATGTTTGAAATGCTTGGTAACTGGAGTTTTGGTGATTATTTTAAATCGGAAGCCATCGCTTGGAGTTGGGAATTACTTACCGAAGTATTTAAAATTCCTAAAGATCGTTTATATGTAACTGTTTTTGAAGGAGACCCTAGCGAAAACCTTCCGGCATCTTCTATTGCTTTGCAAGAATGGAAGAAAATAGTGGCCGAAGACCGAATCATTTTTGGTAACAAAAAAGATAATTTCTGGGAAATGGGCGATATCGGCCCTTGCGGCCCCTGTAGCGAAATTCATGTGGATTGTCGCTCAGATGAAGAGCGCAACCAAATTCCCGGTCGCGACTTAGTTAACAAAGATCACCCACAGGTCATCGAAATTTGGAACAATGTATTCATGCAATACAACCGCGTTTGGAGCGATAAAAAAGCTTTTGATACTTGGACTGCCCAAAATCCTATAGCACCAAAAGAAGAACGCGCCAAAAAAGTGGTAGAATTTACCAAGCTCGAAAATTTACCCGCAACCCATGTAGATACCGGTATGGGCTTCGAAAGATTGGTGCGCGTTTTACAACTAAAACAAAGTAATTACGATACCGATGTATTTAGCGGTACGATTGCCGAAACAGAGCGAATTACAAAAACGAAATATACGAGTGGAGATGATCGTCAAAGTGTTGCCTTCCGCGTATTAGCGGATCATATTCGCGCTATTTCATTTACCATCGCCGACGGCCAATTGCCTTCCAACACCGGTGCCGGTTATGTAATTCGTCGTATTCTCCGCAGAGCGGTAAGATATTATTACACTTACCTCAATTACAAACAACCCTTGTTGTTTCAATTGTTACCGGTAATAGCCAAACAGTTTGAACAAGTATTTCCGGAGTTGAGCCAACAACAAGATTTTGTTGGAAAAGTAATTAAGGAAGAAGAAGAAGCTTTTTTACGCACCCTTGAAAAAGGATTGAAACGCATTGATGATATTATTCAAAATGTTGGCTCCAATGCCACTATTGCCGGTGCTGCTGCTTTTGAATTGTATGACACCTATGGTTTTCCGATTGATCTTACCCGCTTAATCGCGGAAGAAAACAAATTATCGGTAGACGAAGTGGGTTTTGAAAAAGAATTGCAACAACAAAAAGATCGCAGTAGAGCAGCTACCACGCTCAGTACCGAAGACTGGGTGATGGTGAATGATAACAGCACTGTTCAATTTGTTGGTTATACCGAACTGAAAACCACCAGTAAATTGGTGCGCTATCGCAAGGTAAGCGGCAAAGGAAAAGAATTGTATCAACTGGTGTTGGATATTACCCCATTTTATGCCGAAAGCGGCGGTCAGGTTGGCGACCAAGGCACCTTGCAATTTGGTGCTGAAACCATTGCGGTAGTAGATACCAAAAAAGAAAACGACCTCATTATTCATTTCACCGAAACCTTGCCGACGGTTTTACAAGGCGAAGTAATTGCACAAGTAAACGAACAACGTCGCAAAGAAGTTACGGTACACCATAGCGTTACTCACTTAATGCATGCCGCACTTCGCAAGGTTTTGGGTACGCATGTGGCACAAAAAGGAAGTTTGGTAAACGAAGAACATTTACGTTTCGATTTTAGTCATTTTTCTAAAGTTACCGATGAAGAAATTGCACAAGTAGAAGCCATCGTGAATGAAAAAATTAGAGAAAATGTGCCGGTTGTAATCAAGAGCATGAGCAAAGACGAAGCAGTTGCGCTTGGCGCGATGGCCTTGTTTGGCGAAAAATATGGCGATGTGGTGCGCGTGGTAATTATGGATGAAAACTATTCCATCGAACTTTGCGGCGGTACGCATGTTGGCGCCACCGGTGAACTTGGACTTTTCAAAATTAAAAGCGAAAGCGCTGTTGCGGCTGGTGTTCGTAGGGTGGAAGCCGTTTGTGGCAAAGCTGCCGAAGTGTTGGCCAACGAACAATTTGCAGCTATTGCAGCCATTCGTGCGCAATTAAAAAACAGTAAAGACATACAAAAATCTATTGATAATTTACTAACAGAAAATAGTGCCCTCAAAAAGCGTATTGAGAGTTTAGAGGCACGTCAATTAGTAGGCATCCGCAATGAATTATTGCAGCACGATGAAATCATCAACAATATTTCCTTCATTGCCGATTTAGTAGAAGTGAGCAATGCCGATGCATTGAAAAAGCTTTGTGCCGATGTACAACATCATGTACACGACCATGTAGTGGTACTTTGCAGCAATATCGACGGAAAAGCTTTTGTAGCGGTTGGTATTGCCGAAACAGTTACAGCAGCCAAACAATTAGATGCCGGTAAAATTATTAAAGAAACTGTTGCGCCTTTAATTAAAGGCGGCGGCGGCGGAAGTAAACAAATTGCCACTGCGGGCGGACAAGACACCGCACAACTAACCGCCGTAATTGCAGCGGTGAAAGCACTTTTGTAATTTGCAACTAACATAAAAAAAGGCGTGATTCATTCGAATGAATCACGCCTTTTTTATGGAGTTAATCTCGTTATTTCTTTGCCTTAAATTTTTCAATGGCATTTCGGGTAAAATCGCTCAATACTAAGCGGCCGCTAATGGCTGCGCGCGATAACAACAATTCATCCCAATGATCGGTTCCTTGCCAAAATACTTTTTTCAATTCGGCCATTGCTTCGGTACTACTATGCGATAAAGTATTTGCCAAACGACTAATGGCTTCATCCATATTTTCTGCCGAGCTATGTACTTCGGCAAACAACCCTTTTTTACGCGCCCACTCAGCATTGCGCCACATGGTAGCATCAATAGATAAAGCACTAAATCCGCCCAAACCAATTTTGCGTTCAACGGCCGGCCCTACCACAAAAGGCCCAATGCCAACGGCCAATTCGCTCAATTTTACATCTGCACCTTCCACAGCTATGGCATAATCAACAGCGGCAGCCAAACCTACACCGCCCCCAACACATTTTCCATGAATACGACCGATAATAAACTTAGGACATTTGCGCATAGCATTAATTACATGGGCAAATCCACTAAAAAATTTGAGTCCTGCCTTTTCATCTGCAATGGCTACCAACTCGTCAAAACTGGCCCCGCCGCAAAATGGCGTAGCTTTTCCTTGTAAAATATCCCCTTCAAAACTGCGTAAAATAATAATTTTAGTGTCGCTATTTAATCCGGCAGCGTGTATTTCTTGTGCCAAATCTTCCAAAATAGCAGCAGGTAAAGAGTTGCCTTTAGGATGGCAAAATTCAATACTGGTAATTCCGTGTTCGGTGTGGCTTTTTACATAGCCTTGCGGATGGGTATGCATAACAATCGTTTTTTGATAGTGCAAAGATAAACAATCTGTTTAGCCCAAAAATGGGTCAAAAATGGATGTTTTGCTTCCTTTTAGCATAAATTTTAACAGTAGAAAGGCTAATTCATACAATTATCCTGCTACCTTTACGTTGATTAATCACAAAAAATACTAGTATGAAAAAATTATTATTGCTTGCTACTGCAGCATTATTGGTTACCGGCGTAACATTTGCCGATAACGGTAAAAAAGGTAAAAAGTGTTGTAAGAAAGGATCTTCTTGCTGCTCTAAAAAAGGCGGAAAATCTTGCAAAAAAGGATCAGAAGAAAAAACTGCTCCTGCTGAAGAAAAAACCGTAAAAATGTAATTTTCAATTATTGAAATAACAATGCCCTTCTACAACAGAAGGGCATTGTTATTTTACGAAGTATCCTTTTATAAAAAGTTCTTTAATTGCTGTAAGTGCGTAATAATATAGGTGGGCTCTAATTCGGTAGTAGCATTGATATGGTTTACAAAAACATTATCCATACCTACATTCATGGCGCCCTGTATGTCGGCCTCTAAATTATCGCCCAACATAATACTATGTTCAACAACAGTACCGGCTTTATTTAAAGCATACTCAAAAATTTCTTTTTTGGGCTTTAAACTGTTGCTCGCTTCAGAGGTAACTACATGGGTAAAATAACCTTCCAATTCGCTGTTTTGAAGTTTACTCCATTGCGTATTTTCAAACCCGTTGGTAATTAAGTGTAAATCATAGCGCTTATCCCGCAGGTAATTCAATATCTCGAATGTATATGGGAACAACTGCTTTTTAGTAGGTAATATCTTTAAAAAGGATTCACTCATTTGTTTGGATAAACCCTCATCGGCAATTTTAAATTCGAGCAAAGTGCGCCACATCCTGCGCCATTTAAGTTCTTCGCCGGTAATTTGACCACGATGATATTTATCCCACAACAAATCATTGTGTATTTTGTAATGTTGGTAAAAATCTTCGAACGGGGTCACCCCTTTTTCCTGTAACTTGAACAGGTAATGAATTTCTTCCAACGTAGATTTGGCGTTGGCATCAAAATCCCAAAGGGTATGATCGAGATCGAAAAAAAGGTGCTGATATTTCATAATCTTGGGATAACTCCAAAATTGCGGTTTTATTATTTATTATAACCGCAAAAACGCAAATTTGTTAATTAATTAAAGGTTAATAGTAAGATTACGATGGAAAATACAATGAAAAATGTGGTGATAACCGGTGCAAGTAAAGGCATTGGAAAGGCAATTGCGGAAGTATTTGCAGCCAATGGTGCCCAATTATTTCTCTGTGCACGCAACGAAATTGCCTTATACAAAACGGTTGAATTTTTGCAAACCAATTATCCGCAAAGCGTAATACGCGCCAAAGTGGTTGATCTGTCCATCCAAACACAAGCACAAGATTTTGCCCAATGGATATTGCAAAGCGGTACACCCGATATTTTGGTAAACAATGCCGGCAACTTTACCCCCGGGAATATTTATGATGAGCCCGATGGCGCATTAGAAGCACAATTAGGCGCCAATTTATTTAG
>JBJOQA010000104.1:0-3359 GCA_046050225.1 Bacteroidota bacterium
TCAATTTCCCAAATTTTGTTGGCAATACGGCTGATGAAATAACGATCATGACTCACTAATACAATACTCCCTTCATAGCGGTTTAAGGCATCTACCAATAAATCTACCGAGTGAATATCCAAGTGGTTGGTAGGTTCATCTAGCATCAAAAAGTTGGCCTTGCTTACAATGGTTTTAGCCAATGCCACACGTGCTTTTTCACCCCCGCTCAGTACTTTAATTTTTTTGTCAACATCATCTCCGCTAAATAAAAAGCAACCTAATAAACTGCGTAATTCCAAATCGGTTTTACCGCTGCCGCTGCCTTTCATTTCTTCTAAAACGGTGTCTTCAATATTCAGCGCTTCTAACTGATGCTGCGCATAAAAAGATTCCACTACGTTATGTCCCCAAATACGTTCACCGGTCATTTCTTCGGTACCAACAATCATACGTAATAGGGTAGACTTACCCTTTCCGTTGGCGCCAATCAAGGCAATTTTATCACCACGATCTATTTCAGCACCGGTATCTTCAACAATCACTAAATCACCAAAGCTTTTACCTACTTTTTTCAAGGTGCAAAGAATACGGCCCGGTTGTTTATCTACCGAAAAGTTAATTCGCATATTCGGACGCTCCAATTCTACATCTTCAATACGATCTAAACGCTCTAATCTTTTTACAATACTCTGTGCTTGCGCAGCCTTACTGGCCTTGGCTTTAAAGCGTTCTACAAAGCGCTCTTGTTGTCTGATATAATCCTGCTGATTGTCATACGCCTTCTTTTGTATGTCAATTCGCATCGCTTTTTCGGTTTCGTAGTACGAGTAATTGCCGGTATAAAAATGCAATTGTTGTTGATAAAGCTCTACTACTTTGTTCACCATTCTGTCTAAGAAAAACCGATCATGGCTTACAATTACAACGGCGCCTTTATAATGCAATAAATATTTTTCTAACCACTCAATACTCGGTAAATCCAAGTGGTTGGTAGGTTCATCCAATAATAGTACATCGGGGGCCATCAAGATCATTTTGGCCAATAGTACCCGCATGCGCCAACCTCCACTAAATTGTTTGTAGGGCTTATGTAATTGCTCATTGCTAAATCCCAATCCCTGCAATACTTCTTCGGTGCGATGGTGAATATTATAACCGCCCAATACTTCCAATTCGTGCAATTTATCGGCGTAGGTAATGGCTAAGTTTTCGTCGCCGGTGGCTTCTAATTCATGACCAATTGTTTCAATTTCTTTTTCTAATTGCTTTACTTTTTCAAAAGCACCCAAGGCTACTTCCAAAATCGAATCCTCGGTATCAAAACTTAATAGGTCTTGATGTAAAAATCCAATGGTGGTTTCGCGGCCTTTTTCTACCGTGCCTTTACTGGGCAGGTATTGTTGGGTAAGCACTTTCAACAGCGTTGATTTGCCCGTTCCGTTATAGCCAATTAAGCCAATGCGTTCATTGGGTTGTATATGCCAAGTGGCATCTTCCACAATTACACGAGCGCCAAATTCAAACGTAACATTTTGTAAACCTAGTAGCATGAGTTTTGAAAAAATTTGCGCAAAAGTAATTCAATCGGCGGCTTTTTCCGCATTAATCTCAGTTTTTGGCGGTACAGGCAGGGTAGGCGTGGCAGCATTCACCCGCTATTCGCTACAAATCCTCCCCCAAATGCTTTGGGGTGCGGGTTTTCCGCTACTATCGGGCCCGGGTTGAATGGTTGTGCTTACATGTTTATGCGCCATTGGTTTAGGTTCTTAATGACAGTACCTAATGCGTTGTAACTTAATGTTTCATAACAAGCATTGCATCTGTTTTTGTAATTCACCTAGTAATCAACGTAATTAAACGTTTTAAGCGGGGCTAAATAACTTTAAAACTTGTTTATTATACCTTGGCAGGCATATTGGTGCTAAATATTTTTGTCTTTAAATCATCCAATTCATCTAACAAATGGGAATTTTTGAATTCCGATAATCATTTAATCAGTTACTTCCTAACCTCTATTTTAAATAATTATTTAAATTTGAAATATGGCTGTTAATGCGCAAATACCATTTAATCAAATTTTGACCGTTGTTAAAACCCTAACGCCGGCTCAAAAAGAATTACTAAAGGCCCAACTTGAAATTGCTGATACCTCAACCAGTGTAAGTTTTACCAATTTGTTAATGAACGGTCCTGTGTACACTGAAAATCAAATAAAAAAAATCGAGGAAAATAGAAAGCGCATTGCAGCATGGCGGACAAAAAAGTAATGATTGATACCACCATACTTATCGACTATTTCCGTAAGGTGGATAAAAGTAAATCGATACTGGTAAAACATTCAAAAAGCTATCAAAAAATTTATATTTCCACCATTACAGAATTTGAAGTTATTAATGGTGCAACGCCTGCCCAAATTAGCTTTTGGAACCAAATGTTGCAAGGTTTTATCATTTTAGATTTTGATAGTAAAGCCGCAAGGCAAGCCGCTAGTATTATTAAAAAATTACGCCTGAAGAGAAAAAATATGGATAAACCCGATTTGTTTATTGCTGCCATAGCCTTGTCTAATGGGTTAATGCTAGATACAGCTAATAAAAAGCATTTTGAAAATATTGACAGCTTAAAACTTCTACAGTAAGTGGCAATGATTGGCTTCATTTATATTGTCTCAATTCAATTTAACCTCGAATTTGCGTGTAAGTAAAAACATTTGCATAAAGCGCTGATTCTGGCTTCCTCATTTATTAATATATCCCAAATATGCACCATTCGTATAAGTTTTTACCACCAACGCATATTGCATCGTAGCTTTGCGCCATTATTTAAATGGGTTATTCCCTTTTTGATACATTAAATCTCAAAAAAGAAATGAAAAAGAAATTCGCCATTGCTGTTGTAATCCTTCTAGTAGTAGCCGCCATTTGGTGGTGGAAATCTCCTTCTGGGGAAGTAGCAGAAGCTCCTAAGCAAGCGGCCATTCATTTATCCGATCATTCTGCATTGTTCAATCAAAAAGTTGATAGTTTATTGCAAACCTATTTTAGCGTGAACAACGCCTTTATAAAAGCGGATACAACTGCCATAAAGGTCGCTGTTAGTGCTTTTATCAACCAAGCAAACGGTTTGCCCTTAGATGAATTGAAATCCGATTCGTCGGTTGTGGCAGCAACGGTACAACAATTTTTGAGTGATGTGCAGTCTAATGCAAGTAGTATCTTAATGCAAACAGACATTAATGAAATGCGCCAAAATTTTAGGATGGTAAATGAAAGTATGTATCCATTAATCAAATCCATTGGTTATCACGGTCCGCGTCTATATTGGATCACTTGTGCTGATGCTTTTGGTGAGGGAAATACTGCTAACTGGTTAAGTAA
>JBJOQA010000105.1:0-5113 GCA_046050225.1 Bacteroidota bacterium
CGCAAACATTTGCTGACGATGACAAGGTACCGGATAATAAATCATTGAAGGAATGCCGCGATCTGCCAAGTGTTGACTTAAACCATCTCGATAGGCTGCAGGGTTAGTGTCGTTGTTTAAAATCAATGTGTATTGATGAAAAACAGGTTCATTATAAGCAGCTCTAAAGGGAGTGGATAGTACGTTTTGGAATTTCGCTAAACCTTGGTCGTAATAATTGGCCGCTTGTTGACGAGCTGTATTATAACAATCCAAATGCTTCAATTTTATGTTTAAAATAGCCGCTTGAATGGCATCTAACCTTGAATTACATCCTACCAACTCGTGATAGTAACGTTTGTTCTGACCATGTGAAGCGATCATTTTCAACTTATTAGCTAACGTATCGTCGTTGGTAAATATTGCACCACCATCGCCATAGGCACCTAAATTTTTTGAAGGATAGAAAGAAGTACAGCCAATATGACCAATACTGCCGGTTTTTTTAACCGTTCCGTCACTATAAGTATAGTTACAACCAATGGCTTGTGCATTATCTTCAATTACATATAAACCATGTTTTTCGGCAATTTGCATGATGGTTTCCATCGGTGCGGCATGGCCATATAAATGTACCGGTAAAATTGCCTTGGTTTTTGGGGTAATGGCAGCTTCTAATGCCGTAGGATCGATACAAAATGTTTTAGGATCAACTTCAACAAAAATTGGCTTCAAACGCAATAGTGCCGCGGTTTCTACGGTGGCGATATAGGTAAAAGAAGGCGTAATCACCTCATCACCCGGTTGCAAATCCAAAGCCATCATGGCTATTTGAAGCGCATCGGTACCATTAGCACACGGAATCACATGCTTTGAGCCATTGTAAGCTGCTAAAGCGGTTGCAAAATCATTTACAACCTTTCCTCCTATGAACATCGAACTTTCTAGTACTTCCTCTATGGCAGCATCCACTTCTGCCTTAATATGATGGTATTGAGTTTTGGTATCAACCATTTGTAACGGACGCATATAAAATTTATTTAATTAGGTAACAAAGATAGCAACCAATTTGCTGTTGCAATTGGTTTTCAATACCATTTTAGCGGATAAAACCTATTTGGATTAGATTTGTAGAACCAAACGAACGAATGATGGGCGTATTTTTTTACCAAATATTTCTTGCTTTATACCGATTGGCCATTTGGGTTGCGTCTATTTTTAATGGAAAAGCAAAACAATGGGTGCGTGGTAGAATAGGGTTGCTTCAAAAAATGGAGACCTCCCTGGCTAATGTTTCACACTCGGCTAGCCGCCGCAGAATTTGGATGCATTGTGCCAGTTTAGGCGAATTTGAACAAGGTCGCCCCGTTTTAGAAAAAATTAAGCAACAATTTCCTTCAACCATAATTATCCTTACTTTCTTTTCGCCATCCGGCTACGAAAATCAAAAGAATTATAAAGGGGTTGATTTTGTTTTTTATTTGCCCATGGATGGACCTTTAACCGCCAAAAGGTTTGTAAATATTGTACAACCAGATTTAGTGCTTTGGGTTAAATACGAATATTGGTATTACTATTTAAGTGCCTTAGCCGCAAAAAACATTCCGGTGTTAATGATTTCAGGCTTGCTTCGACCAGGGCAACCATTTTTTACCTGGTATGGCGGAATTTGGCGCAAAATGCTACATTGCTTTACCTATTATTTTGTTCAAAATAGTGAGTCAAAAACTTTATTAGAGTCATTATCAATTAAGGATAAAGCTACCATCTGCGGCGATACAAGATTTGATAGAGTGTTAGAAATTGCAGGCAAATTTGAACCATTACCCTTAATTGAACGCTTTTGCGGAGCGCAAAAAGTAATTGTTGCGGGAAGTACATGGGATGATGATGAAGCTGTTTTAGCGCATTATATTAAGCAACATCCTGCTGTAAAATTTATTATTGCACCGCATGAAATTGATGTGGTTAATATTCAAGATATTCAAAAGCTTTTTCCCAAAGCTATTTGCTATTCTGAATTGAGCGGTAAAAATGCCAATACCTCCACCCAAAACCACGAAGAGCTTTTTGCCGCACAGGTTTTAATTATTGATAACATCGGTATGTTATCTCGCTTATATTATTATGCCGATATCACGTATGTTGGGGGCGGTTTTAATGCCGGCGGTATTCACAATGTAATTGAGGCGGCCGTATTTGGAAAAGTGGTATTTTTTGGACCGGTGTATGAAAAATTTGCCGATGCAGTGGGTTTAGTAGAAACCGGCGCCGGAATTTCTGTCAATTCGGCTATCGAATTTGAAAATAAACTCAACAAAATATTTGAAAATGAGGAAGAGTTAGATCGTTTGTCTCAAGCTGCAGCTCAATATGTTGCGGCAAATGGAGGTGCAACCGATGCCGTGATGCAATATATTTACGAAAAGCGCCTTCTTACCAATTGATCAAATTGCTGAACCGTTGCATCTTGATCGTTCCAACCCATTTTGGTTTTTAATTCACGTCTAATCCAGTATTCGGCCTCGGGCCAGATAGAAAAACCATTGATTGTTTTGATGCTTCGCTCATACATGGCTTCATCACCCCTAAATAATTCGTTGATATAAAGGTATCGGTCGTTAATGCCAATTGCTTTTTTTAAATCTTTAATAGCGCTAGTTTCTATTAATTTATCACTTAACTCTGTTTTTTGCTCCTTTAATGTTTCATTGAGGGTTTGATTTTCTTGCCCTACTACTTCATTAATTTCTTTTATTACTTCTTGTACGCGCGGTTTTTGTGCCAATGTAGGAATCTCATCCTCCGTCATATCAAATAGTAATTGCGGCTTGCTTTTTACGCTAATTTGCTGCATGGTTGCGGCATTTCGCTTAATTTCTTCCAATTCGGCTTCAATTTCGGCCTCATCTACCTGTAAAACTTGAATGATTTTTTCTTCCTCTTCGATGGGAGCCGGTTCGGATGTCGTTCCCTCAACGGGTTTTGGTACTTCCAAAACGTTTGCAACCGGTACAATTTCTTTTTCCAAGAAAGGATCTGCACTTGCTACAACGGGGATAGGATTTAACGGAAGTGCTACTGCAACTTGACTATAATGGTTGGGAGTGGGTTGCAAGCGTGCTTGATGTGCCAATTCGTGCTGTAAAAGCTGAACTGTAAGCAACAAATCGCCTACCGGCGCTTTTTGCTGAAATTGTTGTTGCAATTTATGCAATAGCGTTTCTGCTCTTTCCATTAAACGAGATAATTTTCGGCGATAAAGTTAATACACAAATTTAGTTTTGTGCGATGCAACAAATCCACAATCTTTGCAACCTTTGCTTAAAGTTACAAACTGTATTTTAAAATCGACCTTTTATAATGTTTATTGAACCAAATTTATCGGGCGAACGTCGTGGTTGGGTAGAAGTCATCTGCGGTAGCATGTTTAGCGGAAAAACCGAAGAACTGATTCGAAGGCTGAAACGCGTAAAAATTGCCAATCTTAAAGTGGAAATTTTTAAGCCGGCCATTGATACCCGTTACGACGAGGTACGAATCGTTAGCCATGATACCAACGCCATCAATAGTACGCCTGTTGAGAGTTCACAATCTATTTTGTTATTGGCAAATGATGTAGATGTAGTGGGCATTGATGAAGCGCAGTTTTTTGATGCTGAAATAACCAATGTATGTGAACAACTGGCCACTCGTGGCATTCGTGTGATTGTTGCCGGGTTGGATATGGATTATATGGGTAAACCGTTTGGACAAATGCCAAACCTATTGGCTGTAGCAGATTATATTACCAAACTGCATGCAATTTGCGTACAATGTGGCAATATCGCTAATATTAGTTACCGTAAAACAGCAAGCGAAGGCCAAATTTTACTAGGGGAGAAAGATGTATATGAGC
Source organism: Bacteroidota bacterium (assembly GCA_046050225.1). GTDB lineage: Bacteria > Bacteroidota > Bacteroidia > Chitinophagales > Chitinophagaceae > Ferruginibacter. The sequence continues at coordinate 3,878 of JBJOQA010000105.1, forward strand.
CGCGTTGCCGTGCTTGCTATCATAAATAATCAATACTACTTCCATGTATATAAAACCCCATCTTTTTGAGATGGGGTTTTTATATGTAAAATAACAAAGGCTGTCTTTTTAAGGACAGCCTTTGTTGAGATACAAATAAGCTTGGTTATTGCTTAACCACTTTGGTGTGTAATACTTCGTTAGAAGAAGTGATAACTTTAACGAGATACATTCCTTTTGGCAAGCGTGCCATATCGATACGGGTATTCAACTGAGCTGAACGTTCAGTTGCCATTAATTTACCATTCATATCAAATAATTGAATCTGCGATACGCCTTCATATCCATTTAATACAACGTTTAAGGAATTTGCAACTGGATTAGGATAAACGTCTAAACGTTTTTTAGCAGTAGCAGTCAATTCGTCTGCCGCTCCTTTAGTTGCGGTTCCGGTTGCTACGCGAAGGGTGTAACAACTTGTTGCATTGTTTGCACCGCTATAACCATAAACACGTACATAGTAGGTTCCGATAGCTGCGGTATAATTAATGGTTTCAGAAGTAGTACCTGTATTTTGAGAAACACCTGCTTGAGTTGTACCATTACTTTTATATAATTTTAAATCATAATCAGCAGGTAAGGTACTTAGCGTAATTGTAATAGTGCCGGCTGTTGCGATAGTGAATTTGTAATAGTCAACATCGGTGCTAGTATTAATTAAGCCGGTAATATTGGTGTTTTTAGCAATTGTAGCCGCACCTGCGGTTGTTCCATTGGTGCTATTATCCAAAGCATTTGCACAACTTGCTGCTACAGCTGTTGTGGCCACATTTAAAGAATAACAAGTGGTTGTATTAAAAGCGCCACTATATCCAATTACGCGTACATAATAAGTTCCTGCGGCTTGGTTGCTTAAACTAATCGTTTCACTGCTTGTACTACCCAATGCAGAACTTCCAATTTGTGTACCTGCACTATTGTAAAAATATAAATCATAATCAGCAGGTAAACCGGTTAGGGTTACACTGAAATTAAAGGCTGAAGTAGTAACTACTTTGTAATAGTCAACATCTGTTGCACTTCCAATAGCCGCAGAAATTGCAGTGTTAGTGCTGATGGTTGCAGCCGTTGCTTGCGTTTCATTAGCTTCATAAGCTGAAGCACAAGCAGAGGCCGGTGCACTTGTAGTAAATGTTGCGGTTGCATAAGCACCTGCACCAGTAGCGCAAGTTGCTCTTACACGCCAAGAATAGCCGG
>JBJOQA010000106.1:0-2674 GCA_046050225.1 Bacteroidota bacterium
CGCTAGATCATGTTTGTGGGTGTGGTTCGTGGGGACACGAACCAAGGCGGTTAGAGCACAACAACCAACGCCTCATTCTTGCGGCAATTCATCAGCTACAGGGTTGAACCCGTGGCATTGAAAATACAAAACGTAAAAAAACACCCAATCGCCATTACCGAATAATCATCACCGTTCCTTTTAAAGGCGCACGCTTATTACCCAAATCAATTTGATAGATATAGGCGCCGGCCGGTAACGGGTTATTTTTAAACTTACCATCCCAAGGCTTTGGACTTCGATTATTCTCAAACACAATTTGACCTAAGCGATTATACACGGTTAACCTAAAAAACGGATAAGCCGCCAATGCCGGTATATTCCAAGTATCATTTCGTTGATCGCCATTGGGTGAAAAAGCCGATGGAATAAAAATTCCATCATACACTTTTACAAAAACCGTATCGATATTGATGCCGCAGCCATTAGGCGAACTAGCAGTTAAGTAATAATATTCATCGGCAGTAGGGCTTACACTTGGCGTTAATGTCAACATATTATTTAAACCAATATTGGGCGACCAAGCATAATTGTATCCGGCGGGCGCAATTGATCCGTCCAAAATAATTGATTGCCCCTTAATGATAATTTTATCCGGTCCTGCATTAGCCGTTGGCTTTGTTAGGGCATTAATATTCAGTTGCGCCGTATCGGTACAGCCCGTTGTATTGGTAACCGTAACTTGGTAATTCGTAATTCCGCCGGCAGGCGCTGCTTTAGGATTGGCAATATTATCAGCCGATAATCCTGCAGCAGGCGTCCATAAGTAACTATTTCCGCCGGAGGCGATTAATTGAATACTATCTCCTACGCAAATAGTTGCAGTACGGATATTGGTTACAGCTATCGGTGCGGCATTAATTTGCAAAGTTGTAGAATCAGAACTACTGCAGTTATCGCTACTCGTAACGGTTACATAATATTTTCCGGCTTGGTTAAGGGCTAGGTTACTAATGGTAAGCGGATTTTGCGTTGCGGTAAACCCGTTAGGGCCCGTCCAACTATAAGTAGCACCTCCGGTAGCATTGAGTTGTGCGGTGCCATTTTCGCAAACCGGACCGTTATTACCTGCGGTGGTTGTAGGATTAGGGTGAATAGTGATACTAAATGGCGTAGAGTATACGCGACATAATAAAGCATTCAAATTACCGGTTTCGGCAACGGCCAAGCGCACCTCAAAAGTTCCGAGAGGCAAGGCAGGCGAAACCAAAAACGTGTATGTATTACTGTTAGCACCGGTTATATCCGTCCAAGTAGTTTGGGTAGGACCCTTAAATTGCCATTGATAGGCCGGTGTGGTAAACCCTCCAGATACGGTGCAACTCATACTATAATTGCCGCTTGTTCCTTCACATACGTTAATAATACTTTGCGATTGACCATTTACTGAATTGGTAATTAAGGGTCCGCATGGACGAAAAGTAATATCATCCAAAGCCAAATCATTACCGCATCCGCCGGGTGCATTATTTACAATACGTAACACCAAATCGGGTGCGGTTGGCGGGGTGGTAAAAAAGAACCCAAATTGTTGCCAAGTTGGCGTGCTGCTTGAAGGAATATTATTGGTGGTATAGGATTGAATGATGGTTCCATCGGTACGTTCAATTTGAAAAGTTAAATTGGGCTGCGTACCCGTGCTGTTACAAGCAGCTTGCAACATCACATTCATCACCCAGGCAGCAAATTCGAAAGTGGTATTGCCGCATAACCCACGAACGGTATCTACGTAAAAAGCACCCGGTGTAACAGAGGCATTTACCAACATAAAATAACCGTTGTTGCCGGTATGGTCACTCGATAAATTATGCCAAGAGTTTCCAAAACAAGCAGTGGTGTTAGATCTTACGGTATAGCTACCGTCGGATGGACAGTCATTCGGAAAAAATGTATAAGAGGTAGAAGCCGCAGCCAATGCCGGCCCGGGATTTGAGCCTTGTCCGAATGTAATATTAATAATCGGGTCACCTAAGCTACCTTGACATAGTTGTGCAAATCCTGTTAAATTTATAAAGAGCACAAACAGCAGGGTGCCGAATTTTGGGAGCATGGCTAAAATTTTTCGACAATAAAGGTAGGACATTTTACCGAGGATAGCATGCGTTTACGAATTAGGAAAAATCAATAGTCTACTAAATAAATAGATTAAATATTCATAGTTTTGCCAGCAACAAACCATCACCCATGCAGCAATTGAAACAAATAACTTTTAGTGTTTTTATTTTATTGACGATCGCTCAAAGCGGATGGAGCCAAACAGAAAGCTACCGGCAACAAATTGAAAAATGGCATCAACAACGTATTGATGCGCTACGCGCCGAAAATGGCTGGTTAAATTTAATTGGCCTGTATTGGTTACAAGAAGGAGAAAATAGCTTTGGCAGCGATGCTAGTAATGCAGTTGTTTTTCCAAATGCTGCTGCACCTAAAGTGGGTAGTTTTATCAGAAAAGGAAATCAGGTAACCTTAAAAGTGCTTGACGGAAATGATGTTCAGGTAAATAAAGTTTCGGTAAAAGATGCGGTTATCTTTCACCCCGATTCGAGCAAGCAGGCTTATTGCGGGTATCAACAACTACGTTGGACCATAATTAAAAGAGGCGAAAAATTAGGCGTTCGCCTAAGAGATTTGCAAA
>JBJOQA010000107.1:0-3671 GCA_046050225.1 Bacteroidota bacterium
ATACCATCAAAACCTATTCAAAATTTACTATTCCTTATCCTTATCCGGTTGCACAAAGTTTGGAAGCGGCTAACGGTATGGAATACCCGATGATTTGCTTTAACTATGGTCGTTGCGAAAAGGACGGTACTTATAGCGAGGGAACAAAGTACGGAATGTTAGGTGTTGTTATACATGAAGTAGGACACAATTTCTTCCCAATGATTATTAACAGCGACGAAAGACAATGGAGCTGGATGGATGAAGGTTTAAATACATTTACCCAATATTTAACTGAAGAACTTTGGGATAGCAAATATCCAACCGGAAGAGGGCCTGCGGCAAAGATTGTAGATTATATGAAATTGCCAAAAGATCAGTTGGAGCCGATTATGACCAATAGCGAAAATATTATTCAATTTGGCCCTAATGCATACAGCAAACCTGCTACCGGCTTAAATATCTTACGTGAAACAATCATGGGTAGAGATTTGTTTGATTATGCTTTTAAAGAATATGCTCGTCGTTGGGCATTTAAACATCCAACTCCTGCCGATTTATTTCGCACCATGGAAGACGCAAGTGCTGTTGATTTAGATTGGTTTTGGCGCGGCTGGTTTTATGGTACAGAAGCTTGTGATATTGCTATCGACACCGTAAAATGGGCAAACCTAACGGTAGAAGGTAATCCAAAGGCAACATCCGCTACCACTAGCAAACAAACGCCAAGTAAGCCAATGGGTATAAATGGGTTTGATGATATTTCAAAAATTAGAAACCGTGAAGATAAACGTATTGTTTTTGCGGTTGATGCCGATACTACCTTGCGCGATTTTTATTGGAATTATGCAAGAGGTTTGGTGAAGGTAGATACTGAGCCGGTAGAAGTGACTATTCCGGCACAAACACCTGATACGTTAACCGCTGAGGAAAAATTAAAAATTGCAGGTGATTTGAATATGTATGAAATTACTTTTAGCAATAAGGGTGGTTTGGTGATGCCAATCATAATTGAGTGGACCTACAAAGACGGTACAACTGAGTTAACGCGCATTGATGCGCAAGTTTGGCGCAAGAACGAAAACAAAGTGACCAAAACTTTCTTGAAATCGAAAGAAGTAGTGGGTATTAAATTAGATCCATTTAAAGAAACTGCCGATATCAACGAAAAAAATAATAGCTGGCCATCTGTTGCTGAGCCAAGCAAATTCCAATTATTTAAAGCACGTAGCGGCCAAGGGCGCGGTGCCGCTAGTGGTAGCGTAAATCCAATGCAGCGCGCAATTAAAAATTAGCATTGCAAACATTTAAATTTTTGAAAAGGTCTTTGTTGTTTTTTCAACAAAGACCTTTTTGTTTCCACCAATAGTTTAGTCTTATATTATATCATTAAATTTGATGATCATCTTAATTTATTCGCATGCTTAATCTATTTAAATATTTTATTCCGTTTTTTTTGATGTTTCCGGTTGCAGAAGGATTTGCCCAAACACCTTCTTTTAATTCGGCCGAAACCTTAATTCCCATTCAGGTGAGTAGTTCAAATTATTATCCTGTTATGTTACTGGATAATATGGGACGAAAAATCAATCGGTCGGTGGTAAAAGATGCCGAAGGAACACCCTATCTATTTAATGATTGGAGAAAAGCTAAAGTAGAAACAGCAGATGGTAAAACGTTTGTGGTTGATAAAATCAAATTGCATTTGCAGGCAGGTGAATTACATTGGATGAATCCCCAACAACAAATAATTGTGGTTCAGGCCGGAACTGTAAAAAATATTCGCTTTATTGATTCTTTAACGCCGGATAGTTTGCAATTGCTATATGCTACCGGATTTCCTGCGATTGATATGCAAGATCAAAATACATGGTATCGGGTATTAGCAAAGGGTAAGTTTACCCTGTTGGAATATCAACAAAAAAAACTTCGAACAGGTAAGAATGAGCTTTCAGGATTAATTTCCAGTGAGTTTGTTGATGTAAAAGATTTGTATGTGGTGCGAGATGGCAAAATTGTAGCTATGAAAAGAAATAAAAAAGGTGTAGTTGGTTATTTTAGTGAATATGCTGTACAATTAAATGCATATCTGCAAAGTCGTGAGGTAGATTTTAAAAGCAACGAAGATTTGGCGCAGCTTTTTAGGGAGGCAAACAAATGGTAAAGGGTAGGTTGTTGATTTCAGCAGCCGTTACAACCGTTTATAAAGTATTTGATTTTCCTCAAATTTGAACCCATTACCTTTATCTTGATTTTTAGATGAAAACACAAGATATCATATCGCTTTCTTATCAAACGGTTAAAAGTAATCGCCTTCGCACTGCCATAACCGTAATGATCATTGCATTAGGCATTATGGCACTCATTTCCATCATAACAGCAGTGGAAGCCGTAAATCAAAGTCTTACCCAAAGTTTTTCTACCATGGGTGCCAATTCTTTTGGTATAAGGTTTAAGGAACGTACTATACGCTTTGGAGGACCTCCAAAAGGAGAAACTAAAAAGTCATCCCGAAAAACAAATGCTAAAGTTGCGAATGAAGGGAAGTTGATTAGTTTTGATGAGGCACGCGCATTTAAGAAGAACTATCTATTTCCCGCTAAGGTAAATATTGCACTAGCAGGGCCGGGTGGAATTGTGGTTAACGTTCCACAGAAAAAAACCAACCCAGACATACGTATTTTGGGAGGGGATGAAAATTATCTTCAAATTAATGGCTACGAATTAATGGCCGGAAGAGATTTTAGCCAAGCAGATGTTGAATCGGGTAGTAATGTTTGTATTATAACTACAGTTATTGCAACAAAGTTGTTTGGTGAAAATCCTCAACGAGCTTTAGATAAAATTATAACTGCGGCAGGAAATAAATATCGCGTAATTGGTATCTTAAAAGAAAAGGGAAGTAGCGCTTTCATGAATGCCGATAAAGTGGTAATTACCACCTACAACAATGTTCGACGCATCTATGGTTCGGATGGAAAATCGTATAATATTTCTGTTATGGTTGCTGATATGAAAATGATGGAAGTGGCCGTGGGAGAGGCTATTGGCGCATTTAGGCAGGTGAGGAAGTTGGAAGTTAAAGATGAGGATAATTTTTATATTGATCAAAGTGACAGTATTGCACAATCTTTTATAAAGAATTTGCAATTTTTAAAGTATGCCACCATGGCCATTGCATTAATTACCTTAATTGGTGCTGCAATTGGATTGATGAATATTATGCTGGTAGCTGTAAATGAGCGAACCAAAGAAATCGGTTTAATCAAATCCTTGGGCGGAAAAAGTGCTGAAGTACGTGCGCAGTTTTTGTGGGAATCGGTTATTATTAGTTTAATGGGTGCATTTGTGGGTATTACCATGGGGATTTTGTTGGGTAATTTAGTAGCCATGATGCTAAAAACCGGTTTTGTTGTGCCTTGGGGCTGGGTAATTGCCGGGGTAATTGTGTGCTCAGTAGTTGGACTATTAGCCGGTTTGTATCCTGCATATAAGGCGTCAAAACTCGATCCTATTGTGGCATTACGTTACGAGTAAACAATTGCAACAATCGTTTGCTGTTTATTTCCAGTTTATTTTATCATTTTTATGGAATTTTAATGAAACGAACTCAAGGTTCGGATTGATTTATTCCCTACCTTTCGGGAGTAAAAAAATCTGAACCTTTTTTTATTGTTTCAATGCTTTTTTTC
>JBJOQA010000108.1:0-5166 GCA_046050225.1 Bacteroidota bacterium
CATGTAAACTTTTTGATCGTCGTACATGCTCATATGGCTGCCATTCGGACAAAGTAAAAATCTTCCTTTTTTAACTTGCGTGCTCATCCATTTCATATGCTCGGGATCCATCGTGTCATGCGTTGCGCCGATGGTTAAGGTTGGTACCGAAATATTGGGTAACAATGAACCCACATCCCATTTTTCTAATTTGCCTGAAATACCAAATTCGCTGGGGCCTTGCATTGTTACATAAAGCGATTGGTTGATTTTGGCAAAAGAGCGGTTTACAGGCTCTGGCCATTGATCGAGCGGTATGCGACAAATATGTTTGGCATAGAAGTTCGGCATTAACAGCGCCATATATCTCGGGTTAGAAAAGTCTTTATTTTTTTCAAGCAGTCGAATGCTATCTAAAATGGTTGGTTCAAATTGTTTAGCGAGTACATCATTGGCATATTGTCCGTATTTGGGGCAGCTACTCATCATATTGCTAATGATTAAGCCTTTCAGGTTGGCTTGATATTTAAGCGCATATTGCATCGCCAAAATTCCTCCCCACGAATGTCCAAGTAAATAAAAATTATTTTGATCTAATTGCAATGCCTTTCTAACCTGTTCCACTTCTTCAACATAGCGATCTAAATCCCATAAACTGGTATCACTTACCTGCGAAGAGTTGCCGCAGCCTAATTGATCATAGTAAATAAATTCAATGCCTTCTGCAGGCAGAAAGTTTTCAAAACATTCAAAGTATTCATGCGTAGCTCCCGGTCCGCCATTCAATAATAGAATTTTAATTGTAGGATGTAGCCCAAATCTTTTAGTCCAAACCTGAAACTTTCCCTTAGGTGTTTCAATGTTAACCATTTTGATTTGACCGTTTTGAATACCGGAATCTTGTTGTGCAAAATAGTCGCTGTTATTTTTTTGAACGTTGGTTGAAGCAGGCTGTTGACAAGCTCCAAAGCATAAAACCGCAAGATAAAATAGGCATTGTTTGATATTTGGCATGTTTGAAGTTTAGTTCCTTAAGTTAAACCTTTATTTAATTCAAAAAAATAATAAAGAAGTTGTACTTATTTGGCAAATTTGTAACTCAATCATTTAAATAATGTCTATACAACAATTGGTGGCCAGTTTAAAATTGCAACCCCATCCCGAAGGAGGGTTTTATCGCGAAGTATATCGGTCTGCAGAAGAAATTCCTGCTAGTGCATTGACTAGTCAGTTTAGCGGTAGTCGTTCGTTTAGTACCAGCATTTATTTTTTATTAACTGCCAATAACTTCTCTGCATTTCATCGAATTGCCAGTGACGAGATTTGGCATTTTTATTCCGGTGATCCTTTGCACGTGCATGTGCTGCATCCGCAAGGGCAGTATCAATTGATTCAGTTAGGAAACGGCGAAAATGCCATCGCCAATTTTCAGGCTGTAGTACCTGCCGGTAGTTGGTTCGCCTCTGAATCAAAAGGAACATTAGGTTATTCTTTGGTGGGATGCACGGTTGCACCGGGCTTTGATTTTGCTGATTTTGAATTGGCAAATGCAAAAATATTGGTGCAACAATATCCGGCATACGCCAATTTAATTCAACGTTTGTGCAGATAAAAAACATCAGATGCGTCATCTTGCTTTGCCCGCTTTTTTATTGTTGCTATGTTTTACTGCGTTCGCAGGATGTAGGTCAACCACGAAGGAAAAAATGGCTACTCAATCAACGCAAAAGCCATTACATCCTTCCATTGTTATAGATTCCTCCGCGCCTACCATACATGTAATGGTGGCACTTTGTGATAATCAATATCAAGGTATTGTGCCGGTTCCAAAGGGGATTGGGAATGGTCAGCAGCCGCATACAAATTTATATTGGGGGTGTGGATTAGGGCTTCGTACCTATTTTTCAAAAAGCGCCGAATGGCAATTGCTCCGTAAATATTTTGTGGATAGTACGATTTTAGAACGATTGATTTTTAAACATCGCACAAAAAAAATGTATCTCGTAGCCGATGGGTATAATGGAAAGTATATTAAAAATTGTACCCAGCACTTTTTAGAGGGTAGCGCCGGGATGGTGAGTGACACCCTTCAGTGGAAAGGCGAAATTTTGGGCTTAGCCGGAAATGCTAAATTATTGGCCTATGTTGGGCATGATGGTTTGATGGATTTTCAATTGCAGCCAAATTTTGTAAATACCGATCATAAAAAACGGGATGTGATGATGGTGGCCTGTTTTGGCAAATACTACTTTGGGCGCTATTTGAAAAATGCAAATGTTCGCCCACTGATTTGGAGTACAGGTTTAATGAGTGCGGAAGCGTATACCATTCATGATGCGATTAATGCCTATGTTGCAGGCGCAACACCAGCAGCTATTCAACAAGCCGCTGCCAATGCTTACGCGCGTTATCAGCATTGTTCGCCAAAGGCTGCGGCACGATTAATTGTTACGGGTTGGTAATCGACTAAGATCGAATGCCTTTTTTTGCGTAATTTTCAAGCTAAATTTTAATATATGAAACAGCCTCTCCTTGCAGTTGCAGGTTTGTTCGCCACCCTGATTTTAAACGGTACTATGAGCGAAGCACAAATAAAATATCCCGAAACAAAAAAAGTAAATCAAGTAGATCAATACTTCGGTAAAGAAATTGCCGATCCATATCGTTGGTTGGAAGATGATAATGCGGATGATACCAAGGCATGGGTTGTTGCACAAAATGAAGTGACGCATCAATATTTAAATGCCATCCCTTTTAGAAATGCTATTAAAACACGTTTGGAAGAAATGTGGAACTATACCAAATTCGGTTCTCCATTTAAAAAGGGCGATTACTATTATTATTACAAAAATGATGGGCTGCAAAATCAAAGTGTTTTATACCGCCAACTAGGTTTAAATGGTGCGCCTGAAGTTTTTATCGATCCAAATTCAATGAGTAAAGACGGAACGGCTGCACCCGGTGTTCCATCTTTTACGCATTCGGCAAAATACTGCGCTTATTTATTAGCGCAAAGCGGAAGCGATTGGCAAGAAGTTTTTATAATGGATGTGGCTTCTAAAAAATTACTTACCGATAAAGTTCAATGGGTGAAATTTAGCGGTATTTCTTGGAAAGGGGATGAAGGGTTTTATTATAGTCGTTATCCGCAAACGGATGAGAAAAATATGTTGAGTCAAAAAAATGAATTTCATAAACTATACTTTCATAAACTCGGAACCTCACAAGCGGAGGATATAATGGTATTTGAAGATAAAGTACATCCATTACGTACCATCACAGGCGGCGTAACCGACGATGAACGTTTCTTGATTGTCAATATGTCGGAAGGAACGAGTGGGGATGAAGTTTGGGTAAAGGACTTAAAAAAAGGAACTGATTTTTCAATATTAATTCCCGGTTTTAGTAGTGAAGCAAGTGTAGTAGATAATGATGGCGATCGTTTATTGGTGCGCACCAATATTGATGCACCTAATTATCGTTTGGTGAGTATTGATCCGGCAAATCCTGCCAAAGAAAATTGGATTGAAATTATACCTACTCGCAGTAAGTTGTTAGAATCTGTAGGCACCGTGGGCGGTAAACTCATGTTGACCTACTTAGAAGATGCCAGCAGTAGAGTTTACCAATGTGATTATAAAGGCAAATTAGAAAGACAAATTACTTTGCCGGGTATTGGTACGGCCTCAGGTTTTAGTGGTGAAAAAATGGATGTGGAATTGTTTTATACCTACACCTCATTTAATACACCTCCAACTATTTATCGGTATGAAATTGCATCGGGTAAAAGTGAGTTGTTTAGAAAGCCGCAATTAAAGTTTAATCCGGATGACTATATTACCGTGCAAAGTTTCTTTAAAAGTAAAGATGGCGCTTCAGTGCCGATGTTTATTACCTATAAAAAGGGGTTAAAGTTAGATGGCAATAATCCTACCTTAGTATATGGGTATGGCGGTTTCAATATTCCGTTAACGCCTGCATTTAGTATTTCCAATGCATTTTTCTTAGAGCAAGGCGGAGTGTATGTTCAAGTAAATTTGCGTGGTGGTAATGAATATGGCGAAGATTGGCATAAGGCAGGTATGTTGCAAAACAAGCAGAATGTTTTCAATGATGCGATTGCTGCCGCAGAATTTTTGATTGAGAAAAAATATACCAATCCTGGTAAACTCGCAATTCGTGGAGGTAGTAATGGCGGCTTGTTGGTGGGAGCGGTGATGACACAGCGCCCCGAATTATTTAAAGTTGCTATTCCGCAGGTGGGCGTTTTAGATATGTTACGTTATCATTTGTTTACTATTGGATGGGCATGGGCCGTGGAATATGGCAGAAGTGATAAACAAGCAGATTTTGAGAATTTAATTAAGTTTTCACCGCTGCATAATTTAAAATCCGGCGTCGCATATCCGGCAACGTTAGTTACCACAGCCGATCATGATGATAGGGTAGTGCCTGCGCATAGTTTCAAGTTTGCAGCACAATTACAGGCCACCATCGGCGGAAACAATCCGGCATTAATTCGTATTGAAAGTAAGGCCGGACATGGCGCAGGAAAGCCTACCGGAAAAGTAATTGAAGAAGCTGCTGATATTTGGAGCTTTGTGATGTTTAACTTAGGTATGAATTTTAAATAAATCGGCAGTATGAAAGTATTGATTACCGGGGCAAATGGTTTGTTAGGACAACACCTTATAAACCATTTGCTTTTGCATACTAATATTCAAGTACTGGCAACCGGCAAGGGTGAGCCTCGATTGCCATTTCAAGTTTCTGCAAAATATCAGTATGAATCGCTTGATATTACTGATGGCGTTTTAGTTAATACTTTTCTAAAAATGCATCAGCCAAACGTAATTATTCATGCCGCCGCCATGACGCAGCCCGATCCTTGCGAATTGGATCCAATTGGCTGTTGGTTAGTGAATGTTACGGCAACACGTTTTTTGTTAGATGCAGCCGCTTCCATAAAGGCACGTTTTATTTATATTTCGACCGATTTTGTATTTGATGGAACCGCGGGGCCCTATGTTGAAACCGACACACCGTCACCTGTAAATTATTATGGTAGCAGTAAATTGGCTGCCGAAAAATCGGTTGAAACCTATCCATTTGATTGGTGTATTATTCGAACCGTTTTGGTTTATGGAAATGTTTTGGTCGGCACCAGAGCAAATATTGTTAGTTGGG